>NZ_LKBH01000299.1:0-10031 GCF_001402935.1 Acidiplasma cupricumulans
TAAATATAAGATGTGGGATTAATTTACTATATAGAAATGGTTATATAGAAGTTTATTTTTACTTATTTGATAATTATGATCGGTGGTCAGCCAATATTTGTATTAAGAGAAGGTACAAAAAGAGAGAGTGGCAAGGATGCCATGCAGGAAAATATAGATGCTGCAAAGGCTATAGCAACATCAATAAGATCAACATTGGGCCCAAGGGGTATGGATAAAATGCTTGTGGATTCCCTTGGTGATATAGTAATAACCAATGATGGTGTAACAATATTAAAGGAAATGGATGTTGAACATCCTGCAGCCAAGATGATGGTTGAGGTTTCAAAAACACAGGACAGCTATGTTGGCGATGGGACAACAACTGCTGTTGTACTGGCCGGTGCCCTTCTTGATCAGGCACAGTCGCTGATTAACCAGAATGTCCATCCAACAGTTATTACAAACGGATTCAAAATGGCTGCAGAGCAGGCTTCTAAAATTTTAGATCAGATTTCAAAACCTGTAAAAATATCTGACAGGGATCTGCTGGTTCAGATGGCAAAAACATCACTTAACAGCAAGAGCGCATCAGTTGAGGAGGATCTCCTTGGCGGCATATCCTATGATGCAATTAAAAGCATAGCTGAGGAGAGAGATGGCAAGTATTATGTTGACTTTGATAACCTCCAGATAGTTAAAAAGCAGGGTGGGGAAATACAGGAAACACAGTTAATAGATGGTATAATTCTTGATAAGGAGAAGGTCCATCCGAATATGCCAAAACTCGTTAAGGATGCAAAGATTGCCCTCCTTGATGTGGCATTAGAAATTAAAAAGCCAGAGTTTGATACAAACCTTCAGATAAGTGATCCAAGAATGATCCAGAAATTCCTTTCACAGGAGGAAGACCTTCTCAAGGATATGGTAGAAAAAATAAAGGCAACAGGTGCCAATGTTGTAATAACCCAGAAGGGAATAGATGACATGGCACAGCACTACCTTGCAAAGGACGGCATATATGCAGTGAGAAGGGTTAAGAAGAGTGATGTTGATAAGCTTGCCAAGGCAACAGGTGCAACAATAATATCATCACTTGAAGAAATAACAGAAAATGATCTGGGACATGCAGACAGTGTGGAGGAAAGAAAGGTCGGCGATGACTACATGACATTTGTGACAGGCTGCAAGAACCCAAAGGCCATAAGCCTATTAATAAGGGCCGGAACAGAGCATGTTGCAGATGAGATAGAGAGATCACTTACAGACTCACTGCACGTGGTCGCCGCAGCCGTTGAGGATGGTGCATATGTCACCGGAGGCGGATCAGCAGCCGAGGAAATGGCATTCAATCTTAGATCATATGCATCCAAGGTTGGTGGCAGGCAGCAACTGGCAATAGAAAAATTCGCTGATGCACTTGAGGACATACCCAGGGCACTGGCAGAAAATGCAGGATTGGACCCAATAGACATACTAATACAGATAAGAAGTGCACATGCCAATGGAAAGAAAACCTATGGATTAAATGTCTTCAAGGGAACAGTTGAGGACATGGAAAAACTTGGTGTAATAGAGCCCATAAGGGTTGGCAAACAGGCAGTTGCAGCTGCTACGGAGGCTGCAGTAATGATACTTAGAATAGATGATGTTATAGCCACCAAATCCTCAAAGAACAACCCATCACCAGGTGGACCACAGGGTGGCATGGGCGGCGGAATGCCAGGTGGAGAATACTAAAATATATGAATTATTTTTTTATAAATATTTTAACTTCATACACAATTTAAATGCTTTTTGATTGGTTTTTATAAATAATCAATTGCTGGGAATTAAAAAAACTTTGTGAATTCTAAAAATTATGAATTTAATATGTAACATCATTAATATCGGTTGAATAACATTTTAAAAGGGTTTATATATAGTTTTTAAATTTATATCTTAATGATAAATACATATAAACCAATATATAAAAAACAGCATTATGGCCTTGTCGGAAATCATTCAGCCGTAAAGGTATGTCACTGGACCAAGAGCCAGTTAACAGGCCATGCTGCATGTTATAAAAATACATTTTATGGAATTAATTCACATCAGTGTATACAGATGACACCCGCATTAAATGCATGCTCAGAGAACTGTGATTTCTGCTGGAGATTTCAGGGATTTGACAGCATGCATATTTCTCAGGAGGATGATCCAGAATTTATTCTTGAGGAAAGCATAAAGGCACATTTGAAATTAATATCGGGATTTAAGGGGAATCCCAAGGTAAAGAAAGAGCTTTTTGAGGAGGCACAGCATCCGAAACATATGGCAATCTCCCTCACTGGAGAACCCACACTTTACACAAGGCTTGGAGAATTAATAGAGGCCGCAACAAAACGTGGTATATCAACATTTCTGGTAACAAATGGAACCCTGCCAATGGTACTCGAAAAACTTGACCCGTTACCAACTCAACTATATGTAACGGTTGCAGGTCCCACAAAAAAGATATTTAATGATGTTCTTCATCCAGCAATAGGAAACGCGTGGGAAAACTTTAACAGAACACTGGAGATCCTGCCATCACTGGATACAAGGAAGGTAATAAGGCATACACTCGTTAAGGATGTAAATATGCCGTACTATGATGAGTATGAAAAACTGGATAGAATAGCCTCACCAGATTTCATAGAATCAAAGGGTTATGTACATGTTGGCCAGTCCATGGACAGACTGGCATATGAAAACATGCCAAGCCATGAAATGGTGCTTGAATTCTCAAATGAACTTGCCAGAAGGCTGGGTTACACACCATATGCAGATAGATACGAAAGCAGGGTTGCCATGATAGCAAAGGACCCATCAAAGGCCAAAATTGACTTTGAGGCAGAATTAAAGAAACATATGAAATAATTTTATTTTATTGATATTTTTTTGAGCTCCTTTTTAGGCTCATTTGCTGTGGATTGATTTTTAAATATAATTCTCTGGCCGAATCTTATAAGTTCAAACACGCCTCTTGTATATTTTTCAGCCTCAGATATTACATCCCCAACTATTTTGGGCACCTCAATATTTATCTGTATTACTGTTTTTTTATCCATAAATAGTAATTACTTTAGTGTTATATATAGATAACCATTTTTCAGTTCAGCGGCTGCAGGTTCCATGTTTGCCATTGTCTGTGGGAGATACATTATCCTCTTCCAGTTGCCCACCTCAACAACAAGCTCACCACCTTTGTTAAATAAATCAAGATTTTCCTTTGTTGCATATGGCAGTTTAATTTTAACTATAACATCATTTCCATGCTTTGTAAATTCTATTGGTTTTCCTTTATAAAAAATATCATAAGGGTCATTTTCACCGTATATGGTCTCACCAAATTTTATTAATTTATCCCTGCCAAGTGGCTCATCGTTTTGAAGGTATCCCTTTAATATCTTAACATCAGGGAAGGCATCCGGGAGCTCATCAACAATTTTATGCTGCGATTCCCTCCATTCCCTGAAAAAATCGCCTGTATCATCAGTATATATTTTGTTTGCAATAACGGCATCAACTGGATATCCATAAAGCAAAAGATATGTAAATGCCCTTTTTGTTTCATTATATGACATTTGATCGGCATTTGTAACAAGCCTTATGGATGTTATTTCAGGATCCTGCAATATATCATGAATATGGCCAAGCTGATCATAAAGTGCCTCTGCGCTTTCAAAGACCTTGTCGTTTGGCATTGGAAGATTTGAGAATGGTTTCATGAACGGCCTTGCAATCTTTGCGGCGGTTCTGCTTATTGGAAATACCTTTTCCATGTACCATCTCATAACCTCCGGGAATGATAAAAGCCTTAATGCCTCACCTGTCGGTGCGCTATCGACAACAATTACATCAAAGTCATTATTATTTATATAATCGTTAATGTAAAGCAGATATGCTGCTTCCTCAAATCCAGGAAGTATTGCTATTTCCTCGGCAGAAATTGGATCAAGACCCTGGTACTGGAATAATGCTGTTAGATATTCACGTAGATCGTTCCAGTGACTTTTTATTGCATCGTTAATATTTATCTCCTGTGCATAGAAATTATCATAAATTTTTGTTGCCTCTGATCCTATTTTTGCCTCAAGAGAATCGCTAAGGCTGTGGGCAGGATCTGTTGACATTACCACAGTTTTATACTTTTTCGAAAGCATTAATCCAGTTGACGCTGCCACACTTGTCTTACCAACTCCACCCTTTCCTGTATATAATAAAACTCTAGACATTATACAACACCTGATTCATTTATTCTATCTATTACTATCAATGCAAGGTCCATAAGAAGATCAACATCTCCTGACCTCTTTATTTTATTTAAATTGCTAACGGATTTTGTTATATAATCCTTGGCAATATTAAAAGAATATTCAAGGGACCCCAATTCATATAAAATGTTTTTAAATACATTTTTAAAGTCCTTATCACGGTATTCTCCTGTAAGTATATCCTTTATTATTTTTCTCTTTTCCTGACTGGCATTTCTTAATGCGTGAATTATCGGAAGGGTGATAACATCATGGTTTAAATCAACCATTGTGGGTTTTCCCATATCCTTTTCGTTTCCCACTATGTCCAGTATATCATCTGTAATCTGGAATGCCATGCCCATATTAAATGAAAATTCCTTTAAATTTTCTGATATATTTTTATCCGCACCGGCAGCCAGTGTGGCACCTTCAGCACAGGCTGCAAAAAAATCTGCAGTTTTATTTTTTATTATTAATTCATATGTATTTATATCCATGTTTAGGTTTCCAATATTCATGGCCTCCAGGATCTGACCCTCGGCAAGCCTTGATGATGCATCGGCCATTATTTTTGATACGTCCTTTCCATATCTTGATCCGAGTTCATATGCCTTTGCAAATAGATAATCGCCAACAACAATGGCATTATTTATGCCTTCCTTATAGCTCAATGTTTTTCTACCCCTTCTGTATGGGGAATTATCTATAATGTCATCGTGTATTAAACTGGCAGTATGGATTAATTCATATCCTGCTGCAAGGTCAAGTATATTTTCATACGGTTTATCTGTTGAAATTTCATAGGACAGAATAGTTAAAAGTGGCCTGAATCGTTTTCCACCGGCGTCAATGGTATATTTTGCCATTGTGTACAGATAATCTTGATCTGTTTCTATGGTTTTCAATAACCTGTTATTTATCTCATTAATTTTTTTGGACAAACCAGACTGCCATTCATAAAAAGTTTTCATTTAAACACCGCAATTTTACAAATGTATTAAAAATAACAATTTAAGTTTTTGTGATTTATAAAAATAATTAATTTATCTGGATAAAACAATTTCAATTGATGAAACGTTTGATGGGCCCCTCTCACCCTCAAGTGTCTCGGTATCTAATGTTATCCTTTCGTATTTTATGTCCTGTACAAATTTATGCCTTGTTATCTCTGCTATATCGACTGCCTTGCTGATTGATTTTCCCCTTGCCTTAATAACAATGCGTTTTACATCATTGTTGTTAAATTGTGTCACTATAGCAAGGACATAGTTCATTGTTGGCTTTTTTCCCACAAAGATTGTATTTTCTTCTGCCATGTAAAATCCCCTTTATCCCTTATTTATTAACGCTATTTAATAATATCGCTGATTTCTATTTTAGCCGGATCATGGTATCTGTGCTTATAACACCGTCAATTGATCTTATGTTATCCACCTCTGAATTTATCTCATCAAGGGTATTTTTGGATAATTTTATTGACACGTCAATGCTTCCTGAAAGCTCATATATTTCATGGTAAATATTTTTCAACTTTTCTAATACATATGGTGCCTTTTTTGGGTCAACCCTCACAAGAATCATGGCCTCAACCGACGATGGGGTTTCTATTGTAAATTTTTTTATAATTCCTGATTTATAAAGATTTGCTATACGCTTCCGTATTGTACCCTCAGAAACCTTTAACTCCCTTGCAATTTCCATATTGCTCATTCTAGAATTTTCCCTTAATAACTTTAAAATTTCATAATCTTTTTCATCCATAAACCATTATTGTTTGGTTTAATTTAAATATATGTAAACGAATAAAAAACTTAACTGTATAATCCAGAACTGTTATGCCTATCATTGGTTGTCTTAATAAGCTCCTTTGGAACCTTAAGCATTCTCATTATATTTGTTGCCTGAATTATGTATACAGGGATGCCTGTATTTGGGTCATTTCCGTTTCTTTCTATTGCCATTATCTCCATTTTTATCTGCATAACTGTTCCGTCCTCCAGAGTAACCTTAACCCATTTTGGCTCCTCATCCAGTGTAAATCCTATAACCTCTCTATCATCCACCATATATATGGAAATCAAAATTAATATAAAATACATGGCATTACCTGATAAAACTTATTAAGGTAAAAATAATTAAGTGGTGCAAGGGTAACTAAGCTTGGCCAAAGGTGCAGGACTTAAGATCCTGTCCCGAAGGGGTTCGCGGGTTCAAATCCCGTCCCTTGCATGATTATAAAAGTTCAATGCAATGACATACATTGTTAGTGTTTTCATATCTTTATTTATATACTCATGATGCTGATTTTATAATATAAAAATAACATTATATAATTTAATGATTATATTATAATCACATATAAATATTTAATAGGGCTTTATAGAAAAGTGTATATATAGTTATTATAATTGCCATATATGGAGAAAGTAAAAATAAATGGTGTAGATCTTGTTAAATATCTGTTAATTAAATATGGTCCTCTCCCACAAAAAAATTACAAAAGCTTTCTTATTTTGCTGAATATGAATACATTAAAAAATATGGAAGAAGATTATCTGATCTAACATTTAAGCGTTATTATTTTGGGCCTTATTCCGAGGATATAAAAAATATTGAAGACTTAGAAGAAGACATTGTTATAAAAGAACAGATTAATAACAATCCTGCAAAAGAATCAGAGCTTGTAAATGAAGATTTTAAAATAGATAATAAAATTGCAAATATGATACATGACCTCATAAAACCATATATAGATAAAAATGGAAGTGAACTGGAAAAACTGGCAGATAAGACAGAGCCTTATATCTATGCAGAAGATTTTAACAACCCTATAGACCTTGATAGCTATGCATGGTTTTACAGTGAAGTTAATTCCGGTGTTTTCTGGAAAAATGCCGAAAAGATAGATAAAGAGAATATAAAAAAAGGCATATATGGAAAACATATAATAAAAGACGATTCCGATATTGATTCTCTATTTTCATGATTTAAATATGCGATAATTATTCTATTGATGTATCTGCGATAGAAGATTACATAAAAAAGGTTAGGGATAAAAATATCAAGGATCAGATTAAAAAGAAAATATGTGCAGTAAAGAAAAATCCATATATTGGTGCAACTAAAACAGGGCTAATCGCAAATTACAGGGCGGTAAAAGTTAATAGGCAAAAAATCGTAATACTCTATAAAATAGGGGAAAAATATTGCATTGTTATATTTATAAACATTGGAAATCATGATGAATTCTATGGCAGAACATATGGCAAAAGATAAAGGCTACTAAAATAAATATTATAGTTTATTATATCCAATTTATTATCTAAAAGATCATTGCTCGCTTTCAAAGCAAACAACAGATGCCCATGGAATATATACGAGTTTATTCCCTGATTTGAGAAGCATGCCGTCGGTGTCCTGTTCTTCTAATGTTTCCTCGCTGAAGAAAATCGGATCTCCCCACAGAATAATAAACATTTATTTTCATTCCTATAAATCTTTCTATATTGTAGTATTCTTCCTTATATGCATTTCAATCACGTTTTCCTTTCATCATAACATACAGTCTATACATTGAAAAGAAGGCATTCTTTGGATAATTCTTTATTTTTAATTTTCCTGGGCATTCCCATGTAAATTCATATAAATCATATTTATCGGATTTATCTGTATTATATACCTTTTTATATTGCGATATTGAATAATCTAGGTCCTTATAGATGTTTTTATGTATTATTGTTCTGTAATCAGCTAATCTTTTGGTTGTGTACCATATTTGTGTAAATATAAATCTCCCTGTTAATAATGAAATGATCATTAAATAACAGGGAGAAATACCTCTTCTGAACCAAGGAGGTATAAAGTAGGGATATGACAATATAAAATATATCGGATATAGAGAAATTAATAGAACAGACAATAAAGGAAAAAATAGAAACCCTTATGAAAATAGAACAAGATCAATATTTAGAGGAGAATCCTGGAATAAAGAATGGTTATTATAAGAGGAACCTAAAAACAAGGTATGGTGAGATCAAGGATTTATCAGTGCCAAGGAATAGAGATAATAAATTCCACAGTGCTATAATAGATAATAATAGGTCTGTATGATGTTGGATAGTGATTGTTAAACAAAAATCTTTCCATTTCATGAGACATTTATCATAGACCTCTTATAATAATTACTATTTCTTCTTCTGTAGCCATCCTTAAGATTCTTTAAAAATCCTCTGTAATATTCCCTGAAACTACTATCATTATTCCATTTACCTAAAAACTGCAAAGGTGAATAGTAATCAAGGGTAGAATGTAGCCTTATATTATTATAATCATAGAATGCCTTTTCTATTATTATTTTACCATCATTGAAATTATTTATTTCATTGATCCATATATAATCAGTTTTAATTGAATTATGGAATGATTCAATATCTCCATTCTCCTCAGGTGTTTCCCTTTCTATGTATTCATGCTTTATATTCATTGTTTTCAAATAATTATTGAATTCTTTAGAAATATATTGGGGACCATTGTCTGTCCTTAGAGTAATATTCTCAGGTACTATGCCATTGAACTTCCTTATAATAGCATCATCTATGGCATTTATTGCATCCCTGGCCGTGCATGATGCATTATAATTATAGCCATACCATTCCTTGGAGAATGCATCCTTAATGCACATTAAATAGGTAATTCCATTATTTGTAGGTATATAAGTAATATCTGTTTCTATTAACATCTCTGGCTTATCTGCTATTAATAATTTTAATTCCCTTCTATTCTTATGGTTATGCAATGGTAAAGTTAGATTATTGTTCTTCATTATTTTATACACTGTTTTCCTTGCTATATTTATGCCGGAGTTCCTCAATAATGCCCATATTCTATTATAGCCATATGTTATTCTTTCTTTGCATAGTTCTATTATTTTATTAATAATACTATTATCAATCCTTGTTGAAGATCTTCTATCTTCAATGTTTTCATGCCTCCTCCTATAATAGTATGTTATTCTGTTAATTCCTGAATAATAGCATGCATTTTTTACTTCAATCCCATTATTATACATTTCATACACTGAACTCACCTTTTCCTTCTCATATAATTTTTTTTTAAAATCTCATTTGCTATGGTCATTTCACCTATATTCCATTATAATATTATATTTTTCATCTGATGTGTAATAAATATTCCCCATCATCAATATCAAGAATAACAGATCTAGCATTGGAGGAGGTAAATAAATTTGTTAATAGAAGGCTCGATAATAAGTATATTGCAGTCATACTGGATGGATTATTCTTCTATTTAAGAAGGGAAACAGTAGATAAAGAACCAGTAATATTTGCTCTTGGAATAAAAGAATCCGGAGAATATGAAATATTAGGATTCTATTCAACTATAAAGGAATCACATAATAATTATAAGGATGTATTAGAGGATCTATACAGAAGGGGATTAAAACAACCATTATTATTTATAGCAGATGGTATAAATAATCTGGATGAGAAGGTAATCAAGATATATCCTGGAAGTGATTTTCAATTATGCACCATACATTATATGAGGGGATTGAAATCAAAGGTAAAGGAAAAGGATTTAGAAATAATGGATGATGCAAATAAAATGTTTAAATGCAATAATAAGGATGAGGCCATAGGTAAATTCATGAGTTTAAGAATAAATGGGAGAACAGGTATCCTAATATAATATATAATACTGAAATAAAGTTAGGTGAATTATTAAGATTCTATGATTATCCATTAAGAATAA
>NZ_LKBH01000300.1:0-9180 GCF_001402935.1 Acidiplasma cupricumulans
AAAATGGTTAGCAGAATTTAAAACAATATATTTGTATATATAATTTTGATAAGCACGCATGAACCATTTAAAAAATGAAAAGAGCCCATATTTACTTGAACATGCCAATAATCCTGTTGACTGGTATCCATGGTCTGATGAGGCATTTAACCTTGCAAAGAGCCTTGATAAACCTGTTTTCCTGAGCATAGGTTATTCCACATGCCACTGGTGCCATGTAATGGATATGGAAAGTTTTAGTGATAATGATGTTGCGGCAAAAATGAACTCAACATTTGTATGCATAAAGGTTGACAGGGAGGAACGGCCTGACATAGATTCTTTATACATGACAATGAGCCAGATTCTTACAGGCCAGGGAGGATGGCCGTTAAATATGATACTTACCCCTGATAAAAAACCAATATTCGCATTTACATATATACCAAAAACATCCAGAAATAACATGCCGGGCCTTATTGAGATATGCGATAGTGTAATGGAACTCTGGCAGCACAGAAGGTCTGAACTTTTAAAAAATGCTGATTCCGTAATAGGGGCAATTGAAAATTATGAAAACAGTGAAAATAAAAGCAATGATTATGATATAAAATCCCTAATTGAAAATGCATATAAATCACTTTCAAAAAATTTTGATTCCGAGTCAGGCGGCTTTGGGTCAAGCCCAAAGTTTCCATCATTCCAGAATCTAATATTTTTAATGCAGTACTATAAAAAATATCATGATGAAAATGCTTTAAATATGGTTGAAAAAACATTAAGAAATATGCGCCTTGGAGGTATTTACGATCAAATAGGTGGTGGCTTTCACAGGTACTCAACAGACTCAATATGGAGAATACCGCATTTCGAAAAGATGGCATATGACCAGGCCCTTGCAATTTCAGCATACAGCTTTGCCTACTCTTTAACAAAAAGGGATCTTTATAAAAACACCGTTGATGAAATTTTTAATTTTGTTAAATCTGATATGTTTAATGGTGCATTTCTTACCGCAATTGATGCGGATTCAGAGAATGAGGAGGGTAAATATTATCTATGGGATTACACAGAACTAAAAAATCTGGTTGATGAGGATTTTATGAAAACAGTTGATGTTTTACCGCAGGGTAATTTTTATGACGCCTATTCAAGACCAACAGGAAAAAATATCATTTACATTCCACAGAATTTGAATGACGATGAAATTTTTAATAAAAAGTTTAGAGAAAATATATTAAGGCTCCACCAGGCCAGGGATAAAAGGATAAAACCAAATACCGATGACAAGATATTATCCGATATAAATGGCATGATGATAGAGGCACTTTCAAAGGCATATATTGTTTTTAAAAAACCTGAATATCTGGATCTTGCTGAAAATGCTGCAGATTTCATCATCTCAAAAATGTATAAAGATGGTGTGCTTATGCACAGATACCGTCAGGGGGAATCTGAAATCCCGGGATTTCTTGATGATTACGCGTTCTTTGCCTCGGGCCTGCTATACCTCTATGAGGCAACATTTAATGATATTTACCTTAATTATGCAGATGATCTCATAAAAACAATGATAGGTAAATACCATGATAAATCATCAGGAGGTTTTTACTCATACCTGACAGATCTGCCGGTCAGGTTAAGGGAAAGCAATGATAATGCAATTCCATCAGGCTTTTCAGCAGCATTAAATGATATTATCATTGAATCATATATTCATGATGAATACAATGAAATTATTGATAACAGCATAAGGTCTGTTGCATCCAGTATTAAAAGGAATCCTGTATTTTTTACAGGTTCATTAAATGCATTGTTTAAAAGAATAAATATGTATAAGATAGAAACAACCAATGAATCTGCAATAAATTCTATACTAAAATACTATCCATGGAACTACTTTATTTTAAAAAAAGGTGATAATAAAATAAATGTATGCGATGAAAACAAATGCTATAATATAGATGAATCAATGATACCAAAATTGATTAATGCTTAAATACACCTATGCAATAATAAAATGATGAAATGCATAATATGCGGAAAGAACGAGGCATATAAACATGGTATGTGTTCATCCTGCCTTGCCGATCAGATCCGCCTTCAGTCCAGTAAAATGGAGATTACAGTATGCCCAAAATGCGGGGCACTTAAAATAAATAAAAAATGGTATTATAATGATACTGAAAATGTATTGAAAAGACAGGCCCTTGGCCATATTAATATCGATAATGGCAATGTTGAATCCATAAATAATCTGGAGTTAAGTGATGATAGAATCATAATAAATATAGATGTAAATAGCAAAACACTTGGCATGGTAAATAAAACAGCTGAAATAGATCTTAAAATTTTAAAGGAAAGCTGTCCTGTATGCAACAAGGTTACCGGGTCTTATTATGAGGGTATAATACAGCTAAGAACGTTCAGCACAGAATTTGACAGCAGGCTCAATGATGCCAAAGACCTAATTGTGTCGTATGTAAGGGATTTAAACAGGGATAACCCAAATTCCTTTATAAGCAGGATAGAAAATAAAAGGGAGGGCATAGACATATATCTGGGCAGAAAGGAGGACGCAATAAAAATAGATAAGCTTTTAAATAGCATGTATTTTACATCAATGAAGCAAACAAAATCACTTGCCGGGAGAAAGGATGGCAAAGACATATTCAGATACACACATTTAATAAGAATACTTGATGTTACAAAGGGATCAATATTATTTGATAAAAAATATTATATGGTTACATCCATATCAGCAAACAGCATTGGGATTATGGATTTGGACACCCAGACCACAGAAAATATTACACAGAAGGAATTTTACAGAAGGAATTTTAATATTATAAGAAAGGAGCCATTAATTGATAAATTCATAGTAATATCCACTGATGGTGGAGAATCACAGATAATGAATTCTGAAACATATAAAATTATAACTGTAAGACAGGTATTTGACTCAAAGGAGGTCTCGCTTTACAAATACCGGGATAGGTACTACAGCATGTAAGCATTTGAAGAAATTTAATAAATCATAACCGCGCGCTTAAAATTTTATGGCTTATTTAAACCAATTTAGAATTACGGTGAATCACCGGATAATACCACCAAAGTTTTAATAATATATTTGCCTTTTTAATTTATGGCAACAATTGAGGGCCTTCAAAAAATTGCAAGGGAATTTGTTGAAAAAAGGGACTGGCAAAAATTTCAGACATTAAAGGATTTATCAATGAACTCTGCCATAGAATCCTCTGAACTCATGGAGATATTTCTATGGCACGATCTAAATTTTGAGGCTGATATTAAAAACGGGCGTAATCCTGATATAATGAAAAAGATACAGAATGAAATATCTGATATATTTTTCACATGCCTTGCAATGGCAAACGAGCTGAACTTCAATCTTGAGGATGCATTCTTAAATAAAATGTCTGAACTGGATCAGAGGTATGATGTGGAAAAGGTCAGGGGAAAAATAGTAAAAATACCATCACCGGACCATAAGGAAAAGTAACAGCAGCTATTTTAAAAATTTCATTAATTTAATTTTGTGTGTAAATTGATTTATATATCCTGTAAAACTTCCCCTCCTTTTTAAGCAGGGCCTGCGGATTTCCATATTCCACTATGCTGCCATTATCAAGATAATAAACAGCATCCGTATGAAGTATTGTTTTAATATGATGTGCTATTATAATCATTGTCTTATCCGCCATTAAATTCAATAATGCATCCTGAATTCTTTTTTCATTGATTGAATCAAGTTCAGATGTGGCCTCATCCATTATTATAATATCAGGGTTTTTAATAACGGCCCTTAAAATTGACACCGCCTGCCTCTGCCCCTCAGAAAGCCTGTTTCCATGCATGCCAATATCATCATGCAAATTTAAACCTGAAAATACCTCTGAGAGGCCAAGATCATTAATTTTATTTTTTATTTCCTCCTCTGTAATATTTTCATTTGAAAATTTAATATTGTCCAGAATGGTGCCATCAAACAGAAAGGGATCCTGAAGTATCACACCAAAATGTTTTCTGTAATTATATGTATTAATTCTTGAGATATCAATATTGTCCATTAAAATTGATCCTGAATCGGGATGATAGAATTTTAGTATTAAATTTGTAATGGTGGTTTTTCCAGCACCCGTTCTGCCCACAAGTGCTATTTTTTCACCCTTTTTTATCTCCATTGATATATTTTTTAAAACCCTTGTTTTATTGTATGAAAAATCCACATTAATAAGTTTTATTGACTCTTTTAAGCTGATATCATCCACATCATAATGATTTTCCTCTGCAGGCTCATCAATTATTCTATAGATACGTTCCACCGCAATTGATGATGACTGGTATGAGTTATAAAACTGGGAAAGCTGGACAATGGGCGTGAAAAATCCCTGAACATATATGACAAAGGATACAACAAGGCCTATGCTGATGGTACCGGATAATATCTGCATGCCACCCATATAAAGCACAAGGATAATTCCGGCCGCCTCAATAATCTCCATCATGCTGGAAAAAATTGATGTTAATTTAACTGCATTAACATTTGCATTAAAATTTATTCCTGTTGAGCGATTCAAACTGCCTTTCAAATACATCCTCTGCACCATTTGATTTAACAGCATTTATACCATTTATTGATTCTGAAACACCACCTGTTAATGCTGCTATTTTTCTTCTAACCTCATGATAATTATATCTTATTTTTCCGCTCATAATTGCAATTACCGCCAGAAGGAACGGAATAACAATAATCGCATAGGCAGTTAACACAGGGTCAAGGTAAACCATAATTATTATGGATGCAATTATGCCAATTACACCTGCAGCAACCTGTGGAAGTTGAAATGTTAAAAATTCGCTTAATGTCTCAGCATCGTTTGTAATCCTGCTAATGATCTGGCCTGACTGTTTCTGGTCATAATATGATAGCGGCACATACTGTAAGTTTTTAAACATGCTCTGGCGCAGGCTTTTTATAACCTGCTGGGCCGTAATCATGGAAAAAACGTCCTCTTTTTTGATGCAATATAATTAATAAAGTATACCAAAATATAAATTATTGAGAATAAAACCACAAGCCTGAATCTAAGATCCAGTATATAATCAACAGAAAGGCCTATAAACAGTGGGCCAAGCATTGAAACTGCAGATGTTGCTATTATTGAGATTATAATAATTAATGAATTCTTCCGGTAACCCAGCATCTGCCTTATTAATCTTATAAGGTATTTATTAAACATTAATTATACCTCCTGGCTTTCATAAAATTGAGCCATTATGGGGCTGTGCTTTTCAACATAATCCCTTGGGCCATGATCAATTACTGCACCATCCTTCATTATTATTACAAAATCTGCAAGACTTAATGCGGAAATTTTGTTGCTTATTATAATTGCAGTCTTGTCAATAATATAGTTTTTGAGCGACTCAATAATCTCATGTTCCGTGTAAACATCCAGATTTGCGGTGGAATCATCAAAAATAATAATTTTTGGATTTTTTATAACCACCCTTGCAATGGCTATTCTTTCCTTCTGGCCCCCTGAAAGGTTAATGCCCCTTTCACCAATGAGTGCGCCATATTTGTCTGGAAGTGATTCTATAAAATCATCAATGCCTGCAATTCTGGCAGCATTTTTAATCTCATCATCTGTATATTCCATGCCAAGCGTTATATTAAATTTAATTGTGCCGGAGAATAATGTTATGTCCTGTGAAATTATTCCTATGGTATTCCTTAGAATCTTATCGTTTATTTCCCTTAATTCATTTCCACCGAGATAAACATGGCCATCATAATTCTTATAAAGACCGGATATTATGTTTGCAAGTGTTGTTTTACCGGATCCAGTAAAGCCCATTATCATTATCTTTGACCCCTCATGCATATCCATGTTAATATTTTTCAGCAGGGTCCTGCCATTGATATTATAACTCAAATTAACTATTTTTATATCATATGAATTTATGTTTTTTATAGAATATAAATCTTTCTCCGGGGTATAATCCATTGAATTAATCCTTTCAAGGCTGGCCCTGCCATTTTCATAGAATGATATGTACCTTCCATAAAATCTAACCGGTCTGAGCACTATGGCAAAAACATTGACTGCTGCTATTATTGAACCAATGCTAAGATTATAATAAACAGACCGGTAGCCACCATATATTATTATGAAACCTGTTGCCATGCTTATTAGAAAGAGTGATAATGGCACATAAAAGGACCTTATTGCCGCAATATTTTTATAGTCCCCATAGTAGTCATCTGTTATTGAATTAAATTTATTTATTTCACTGTCCTCAGCATTAAAGGATCTGACAACCCTGTTACCGGCAATATTCTGGTTCAACCTATCATTCATATATCCATATTTTGACCTTAAACCCCTCCAGTACGGCCTCTGTAATATCTGTAATTTAACAGTTAACAGGATCACAGGAATGATTACAGCAAAGAATATTAATGTAAAACCATAATAAAGCCTTGTCAAATCTATGGCTGCAACAATTATTAGGAATGTTACACTGAAGAAGTTTGACAGTGTCATATTTATTAATCGGCGTAATGTTTCCATATCCATTGTGAATTTTGATAATGTATCGCCGGGGTGATTCTGCATAAAATATTCATAATTTCTGTCCATTACCTTTTCAAACTGTTCCCTTCTTAAATTATATATAAATCTCTGGCTTACCTTATTTGAATAATAATCAATAATAAATATAAAAAATGATACAAGTGCCGATACAAATAATATTAGGATGGAGAAATGATAGATTCCCATAAAATTTTTTTCCTTCATTGAATTTACCGCATCACCGATATAAAGCGGTATTAACACACTAAAGTATGCAAACAGAATGGATGCTGCAACAACCGCTGTAATGAGATGCCACAGCCCCCTGACATTCCTAAATATTATGGAGTAATCATTTAACCTATAACGCATTATAAATCTATATGCCCGATTTGTATTTTTATTTATCTTTTACCGGTATTAAGTGAATAAAAAATTAAAGTTTCATACCGATAATATTATATATTCTCATTAGTTTATTGTATTTGGGATAAAATGAGTGGTGAAAGATATTATTACTATTTAAAACTCATTAATTCACCAGCAGATAATTCCATAGATTATTTCATGGATATATCCCAGCAGCTTGAAAATGATGCAGGCCTGGATGAAAATGAGATAATAAGCCTTGAAAATATAATCAACGATGCAATGGCAAGGTATAACAGGGTGCCCGTAAGGGTGGTTAATTCTGTAACAGGCATGGAGGAGGAGCCACCAAAAACTACAGTTGATGACTTCGGGGGCAATGCCATTTATTTAGGCATCGAGAAAAAGTATGGCATAGAATGGAAGGTTTATGAGCCAAAGTATGATTACAGCCTGCTCTTTAAAAAATGGTATTACAATGAAAATATTTCAAAAAAATTAAACACAATACTCAGGCCTGCCATACCGGGAAGGCTGAGCAATTATTTTGACATACCGCCATGGATGTTCGGTACAAGCTCGTTAAAGGGTATAAAATACGTTGGCCTTAAGGATATAATAGACGCAGCTGTATCCATGGAGGTTATCCCAAATAAATATCACCTTGTTTCTAGGGGTATACCAAAAGAATTTATAGACCATCTAAAGGAGGGTGATATGTGGATTTGAATTTTCTTATTTTTCTGTCATTCAATGTATGACAGAATTAATTATTTCATTTTAAATAAAATACATAAAAAATTGAAAACGTTTAATTAATAGCTAATAATTATAGAATATATGTTAGAGGATAAATTTATTGATGTGGATGGTGCAAGCATACATTATATTGAAAGCGGATCTGGAAAGCCCTTTTTAATGTTTCATGGGGCAAGATTTAACTGCAGGACATACGAGGAAACCGGCACAATAGATGCCGTTGCAAATTCTGGTTTTCACGCAATATCTGTGGATTTCCCGGGTTTCGGCAAATCTGCAAATCTTAGCATATCATTATCAGAATTTATTAACAAATTTATGACAGCACTAAAAATTAAGAGTGCAATAATTCTTGGTGCATCCATGGGTGGTGAGGCTGTTGTTGGCTTTGCAGTAAATTATCCTGATATGGTTGATGGCCTTGTACTCAGCGGTGCTGTTGGTGTTTCACAGTATGAGGAAAAATTAAATAATATTTCAGGCAAGCCAATGCTGTTAATGTGGGGCAAAAACGATGCCGTTTCACCACAGAATAATTATGAGCTGCTGTTAAAATACAATAAAGAGGCAGAGTTTTATAATGTTGGAAGGCAGCACGCATGCTATCTTGACGACTCTAAAGAGTTTAACCAGCATATAACAGATTTTTTAAAAAAATTGTAATTTTTATTATTATCATTAAAATAAAATGCGAAAAATTATATACTCCAGATATCATTAACACATATGTCCAGTCTTAAAAAGGAATACGAGGAATTAACACAAACTTTAAAGGGGCTGCAATCAGAGCTTGGGGATAAGGATAATGAGATCGCCCAGCTGAAGGAAAAGATAACACAGCTTGAAAATGAAAATTCAAAGCTTAATGATACAATTATGGAAAAGGATTCTGAGATAGAAAAATACGCAAAATCACAGGCAGATTTAAAGGACCAGATATCTGCGCTTTCCGATTTAAAGGATAAATTTACAGAGGAAATTGAGAGTTTTAACGCACAGACACAGCATTATAAGGATGAAATTAATGATTTGAATAACAGGCTTTCAGAATCCGGAAACCAGATACAGGATTTAAAATCGGAGTTGCATGATCGGGATATTAAAATCGCATCATTAAACAGTGATATAAATTCAATACAAAAAAAATTTAATGATTTAATGGAGGAAAACAAAAAATTAAATTCAATTTTAAAGGATTTGCAGGATAAAAATGATGATCTTTCATACCAGATAAAGACACTGCAGCTGGAGGATAAAAACAACAAGGATATTATAGATAGCTATGAAAAGGAGCATGAACTTTTTAAAGGCCTTCTTGAAAAATACAGATATATATTAAATAACAATATATCAATGCTGACAACAGCAAAATCACGTACATATTCAAGAACAAAAAAGGCAAAGGAGGCAGATAAAAAATCACAGTAATTTAAAAAAATTTTATTGCATTAAAATAATGTTATTATTTTAA
>NZ_LKBH01000301.1:0-8876 GCF_001402935.1 Acidiplasma cupricumulans
ATATTAGTTATTTAATTAAAATATTACCATACAATTATTCATTTAATATGACAAAAAAGTCATATTGAAGGATAAAATATGATAAGCGTAACAGCATGGGAATGGATAGGCCTTTTTATAGGGATGTTAATAGGTGGCCTTGCAGAGGCATGGGGCATATCAAACCCTGAGGTCCTCATAAGATTGGGTAAATGGGAAGACCGTCTTTTTGTTGGGTGTATAGCAATTGCAATAGGTGCAGGCGCTCTGGCATTATATGGCCTGGCAGCACTTGGTGTTGGATTCCACTGGGGAATTAAACCGGATTACGTCTGGGGTGTTGCACTGGGCGGCGCAATATTTGGTACAGGTATAGCAATATCCGGATACGTGCCTGGCACAGTATGGATGGCACTTGGCGAGGGAAGAAGGGATGCAATTTTCGCCGTGCTTGGTGGCTTATTGGGTGCTGCAGCATGGACATTAATATACCAGACGTCATTCGGTCACTGGCTTGTAACATATGATAACTTTGGTTTGATATACTTTGGTGGTAAGGTCGATACAAATCTAACAGTGGGCTTTGGCATAGCAGTGGCCTGGGCCATAATAATGTTCTCAATTGCATATTTCCTACCAAGGTACAAGCATGGAAAGAGCTGTGCATACAACTCATTGCACAAAAATACAAAATTAAGCCCGGAGGAGGAGGCACAGTATGTGGAAACTGCCGGCATGCTTCTTGAAGGATCATCAATGCCTCTAGGCAAGAACAATTTACCTGAGAAGGTGAATTATCACTGGACTGTTTCATCAAAATTATTTGGCGTTGTTATGATGTCTGTTGGTATAATCATAGGTTTAACCGTTGTATTGGAAATGTTCCTTCACCAGATATTTGGTGAATCAACCACATATTCATGGATAGTTGCAAAGCTATGGCTACCAGCAGGAACATGGAAGTACAGCACATTGGTTGTTCATACAATAGGCTGGGAACCCTTCAGTGATATAGGCACATTATTTGGTGCATTCCTTGCATCAGTATTCTTCACAAGGAGATTTCAGTCATTTAATAATGTAATTCCACCATCATGGAAGGCCAGATTTGGGAACAGCCAGATTAAAAGGGCAGCAGGTGCATTTTCAGGTGCATTCTTAATGCTTCTTGGTGCAAGAATGGCAGATGGATGTGCATCAGGTCATATATTAAGCGGAGACCTTCAGATGGCAGTAAGCAGTCTGGAATTCTTCATATTTGTCATAATATTCCTTCTGGTTGTTGCACATATAATATACAGGAAGGTGGAGTAAATGGTTGAAAAAGATGAAATAGAGCAAACTGAAATTAAAAGGGAGGGTTCAGAACCTAAATGCAAAAGTGAGTCTGGCATTAAGGCATTCATAATAACAATGGTTGGCATAGTAATAATAACCGCAGCGCTGACATCGGGCACATACAATGGGTATGATCCAAGCTCATACTCTGTTGCAATCACTGGCTTCTTTGTCATAGTCACCATTGTAATGACTGCCATATGGTACAGGACGAAATATAATAATTACAGTTATGAACCCAACAATGAAACAAATAAAAAGGAAAGGAAACAATAATTTTTTATTATTTTTTTAATGTATATTAACAATATTTTTTAATACCAAATAAATATACATTTTATGAGTGAAAAATCAAAGGGCTCGGTTATAGCCCTTATAAAACTTCACCGAACAGACTGCGAGGTTACAAATTTTATAACCAAAAACTTTCATGATGTTGATATAAAAAGGTTGAAAATAGGAGAAAATTATACGCTTCACTGTATATCATTCAATAAGGATGATGATTATTATGATAAAATATCCGAATTAAAAAAAGTTTCAAGGAACTTTATTAATGTGGGAAAAAATAAGATATGGGCAGAGGGTCCTAGCTGCACTGCATGCCATTTTATGGCAACTGCAGATGTTGAAATACTCAGCAATAAATCCCTTGGTTCTGATTATGTTCTTTACAGGATACTTGTATCCAACAGGGCAAAACTTAGGGAGCTTGAGGAAAAAATGGATGAGGCAGGCCTTGACCCTGAAATAATTGATGTTACCTATTCAAACGACCTTGAGCTTACATCCAGGGAAAAGGATATAATTAAAAAGTTATTTGATTATGGTTATTTTGAACTCGACCGGAAAAAATCATTGACAGAGATAGCAGCATCCCTTGGAATATCCACAACAACATTATCAGAAATCATGCGTGTTGCACTTAAAAAGATTGTTAAAACATATATTAATGATAATATTTCATAGGCCCATAAATGCCTTTGATATTATTAAATTCATAATGTTTAATGCACCCTCTGCACCCACAAGGTAGCTGAATATCCCCCTTGCACTTTTCTCAAGGCCAGCCTCTGTGCTGTATGAATATGCACCAAACCACATCATGACATTCTTTACTATATCAAGTGCAATCTGAGGTGCCTTAAACTTGGACATTGCACTGTATATATATAGATCATTTGAATCAGTGTCTGCAAGGTACGCAGCCTTGTATGTTAAAAGCTTTGACATTTCAAGTTCTGTTTTTAATTCAGAAAATTTGAAAGATACACCCTGAAATTCTTCAAGTTTTTTCCCGAATGCACTCCTCTGTTTAATGTAATTCAGCCCCTTCTCAAGGATGGAATCGGATAATCCATTGCAGGCTGCAGCAACAAGAATCCTTGCATGGTTAAAGCCATCCATGGCATAATAGAACCCTTTGTTTACCTTTCCAATAATGTTTTCTTCCGGGATTTCAACATTGTTATACCTTATTATGCATGTTGATATGCCCATCCTGCCCATGTTGTTAATTTTATACATTTCGATGCCCGGGCTGTCAGCAGGCACATAAACCATGGTAATTCCCTTATGCCCACCGTTTTTATCGGTTTTTACCAGTGTTAAATGTCCGCCACCATTATTTTTTGCCTCAATTCCACCGCTTATATAGGCCTTTTCTCCATTTATAATAATTTTTCCATCTTTTATTTCTCCTGATGTTTTAATGGCAGCAACATCACTTCCACCAGATGCCTCTGTTGATGCAATGCCTATAAATTTTTTTCCTATTGCAATATCTGGTAATATTTTTGATTTTATAAAGTTATTTCCATATTTTTGCAATATATAAGCCCATGATGTGTTTAGTAAATAATATACAGAGGTTGCCATGCTTGTATCAACCTTTGCTATTTCCTCCGATATTATTGCAGCATCCATAAATGATAGCTTTGATCCACCATAAAGTGTATCAATAAGCGGTGATATAATGCCATGAGAACCTGCGGCCATTAAAAAACTTTCAGGTATTTTTTCATTGGTATCAATGGAATCTGCAACAGGTTCAAGATATCTTTTCAAAAATTCCGCTGTTGTTTCCCTTATAAGCTGTTCCTCCTCTGAAAATGAAAAATCCATGAGGTTTTATTTTAATATTAATATTAAATATTTCCATGGATTCATAAAAGAACCTTAAAATAATTAAAATCACTAAACTATGGATAATAATGGAATTTAAGGCAGTTTATGTAACATGGCAGGACATTGAAGACTGGTGCTCAGGCATACTCGACATGGTTCTTGAGGACAGATATAACCCAGATGTTATTGTTGGCATAGCAAGGGGTGGCCTTGTTCCGGCAAGAATGATTTCGGATTATCTGATTAAAAAGGAATTAATATCAATAAAAACAGAACACTGGGGATTAACAGCAAATATGGATGGAAAGGCAGTGCTTGCAGGTAAAACAAATTATGACATGTCTGGCAAAAAGGTGCTCCTTGTTGACGACATCACCGATACCGGAGAAAGCATGAAGGTGGCCCTTGATTACATTAAATCATTAAATCCTTCCGTGGTAAAATCAGCATCAATGCTTTATGTCAATGAGGCATCCTTCCGGCCCGATTATTTTGGCATTGGAATTAAAAAAAATGACTGGGCATGGTTCATATTTCCATGGAATGTTTATGAGGATACATACAATCTGCTTAAGAAGTTTTTAAGTGAACCACTGGATCTTGATGCCGCAGAAAAAATATTAAGAGATAATTACGGGCTTGATACATCACGGGTAAATCTTTCAAACATACTGAAAAATCTTTCCAGGTCAGGAATGATAAAAGAAAATAAAGATAAATTTTATATTTAAAATTATTTTTTATCCGTATGTGTAGCTTATACCCTTTTCAGGGAAGGTAAATTCAATTGCTCCAAACGGGCAGGCCACAAGTGCTGCGCCACATTCAAGGCATCTCTCATAGTGTACTGTAAGTATCTCCTTTTCATTTGCCTCGTAGGTACCCGCAGGGCAAACCTTTGTACAGGGCTTATATTTGCACGTTCTGCAAATATCTGTATTCACCTTAATATGCGACTCGTTTCCAGTTTCGTATTTATTTAATGCCAGCCTTTTTAATATATCCATTTTACATCACCCTCATTGCATCACGCAGAATGGATGCAACACTGAGTCCATTCTGATGTGCCTGATCAAAAACAACATTTACAGGCTTTCTCCTATTTTTACCATCCACGTTCATTAACTCAGAAAGAACACCGGTAAAAAAGTCCGGATACTTTGTAAATAGATCCTTATTACCCAGAAGATTAAACATGGGCCATGCAACCTTCATGTCATTCATAATAAATGATTCATCAAGCATTTTCTTATATATTTCTGTGTTTGAATAATCACCAGAATCCAATATAATTTTGGCAGCATTTCCAGCTATCATGCCCGATTCTATGGCAAGGTCCATGCCCCTTATGGTGAAGCCATCATTTATTAAGAAACCTGCAGAATCACCAGCAACAAGTATGTTGTCATAGTTTACAGGTGGCAGATTGCCATATCCATAATAGGGTATCATATGTGCAGAGTATTCAAGCATTTTTCCATCTATGCCCAATTTTTCCCTGACCTGCTCTATTAAATCTGAGGATTTTAGGTTATTTGCATCATCCTGCAATGATTCTATCTTAACGGTGAATCCAACAGATAATGTATCCCTGTTCTCGTAAACAAAGGCACCGCCCTTAAGGTCCCCTGTTAATCCCAGAATTGTCCTTGTTTCTCCATAATCCCTGTCTGTCTTATTTTCAATAACCTCCTTAACGCCCAGCATATTGTATTTTGGCTGCAGCCTCCTACCCTGAAGCCTTGATATAAGTGCGGCTGACCCATCAGCCTCTATTACCAGTGGTGTTTTAATATCCCCCCTGTCTGTTATTACATTGATAAGATTATTTTCCCTTGAAATTCCCTTTACAAGTGTGGAATATGATACTGTACAGCCATTTTCCTCGGCGATCCCTGATAAATACCTGTCAAATTTCGACCTGAGCACTGTGTAGCTGTTTTTCTTATTTTTTTCCTCAAAGGAAAATGATATTTTTCCATCCTTAGCATATATTTCATATGTATCCTTATACACCGGCAGTTCCAGATATTCATCAGAAAACTGGTCTCCCAAAAGTTTCCTTAGTGAATGAACATACATCCTGCCGCCGGTAACATTTTTAGACCCGGAGTAATCGCCGCGTTCAAGAACTATTGCGGATAAATTGTTTTTTGTGGCTGTTATTCCAGCTGAAAGACCTGAAAGGCCGCCACCAACTATGACAACATCAACATCATAATCCATGGCTTGAAATCCCGTTATAATATATGAACATTTATAATGTCATATAAAAATATTTTGTCTGTGGATAGTTTTAAATATTAAAGTATACTTACTAAAAAGTAAATATACTTTAGCAAGGTGATCTATTGCATAAGGACGGTGCTTATTCAAAGAAATACGATTTCTCTGTGGGCCAGCTAAGGAATAATGTACATAAATTTATGGATCTGGCATCCCTTTCAACATCAAGTGTTGCACCTGCGTTCAGCATAGCAGCATCATATGGTGTTATTGCCTTTTACCTTGGCATCTATTCTATTATGGGCGTTATAATTGTATTTCCCGTTTACCTTTTTGCATCCATTATATTCAGAAAGTTTAATAGATTATATCCAAATGCTGGTGCATCATATTTCTGGGGCAGCAAAATAGTGTCAAAATCCTATGGGTCCTTTCAGGCATGGATTATTACACTTGCATACTTTTTTTCAATTCCACCAATAGTTATACCTGCAGGGGAGTACACTGCACAGTTTTTATACTCTCTGGGCATAATAAGTTCCAGCCTTTTAAATAATGCATTTACCATATTCATACTGGGGTCCTTCTGGATTTTAATTACGTTAATTGCAGGTATTTTGGGGGCAAGGCCCACTGCCAAGATAACAGAGCTGTTCCTTGGAGTAGAGCTTTTTGTTATTATAATGTTTTCTTTAATTGCAATATATTACCTTCCGGATCATATGGTAAACCACATATCATTTTCATGGTTCTTTTCATTTAATGAAATAGTAAAAAAACCATACGCATTTGTACTGGCATTTCCTGTTATTGCAACCATTATGGATGGCTGGGAAATAGATTCATATGCCTCTGAAGAATCCTTTAACAGGGAAAAATGGCCTGGTACAACCGGGATTATGGGATTTTTAATAGTCTTTTCAATATACATGATAACCATGACGCTTATGGATGCTGAAACACCCTTAAACCTTCTTTCTGGAAGTATAGACCCGCTTGCTGAATGGGCATCATACATAATACCAAAATATGCGGTTATCATGTATATAGCAGTAATAGCGTCCACAGCCAGTTCATTATGGCTTACAACATATATACTGAGCAGGGCATGGTATGCCATGTCAAGGGATCATTTATTTCCACAAATTTTTGGTTACACTCATAAAAAATATAAAAGCCCATGGTCAAATCTTGTTATAATCGCTGTTACCGCCGAGGCAATAAACGCATTTATGCTGTTTATACCATCCATAGAATCATTTTTCGCCCAGCTTCTGTCCATTTCAGGAATTTTCCTGATGATGGAATTTGCATTTGATGCTTTTTCAGGAATTTATCTATTTAAGGGAAGTAAAAATATATTATACCTGTTAATCTCAATAATAACATTTATAGCATTTATATTCATGATAATTATGGGAATAGCCACAAGCACATTTTATATTGCACTTGCTGTAATCCTTCTAATTCCCGGGATACTAATGTTTTTTATTCAAAGAAATGGAATAAAATTAAGGAAAATATTAAATTGAAAAATAAAGCAAATACAATAAATCTTATAATATTATTAAATTACCTGTACTTGCTGTAAGCATATATTAAATCCAGTAGATTTTTTTCCATATCCTCTGTGATTACACCGTCATTCTTCTTTTTAACTATAAAATCCCTGGCCTCCCTGGTGCCCTGCTTGGACATAATTGAATATATGCCACCACGAAGTGCGCCCCTAACACTCTCCGGGAGATCCCTGACTATGGTGCCAAGCATATAATTAAACTCCTCATTCTTCCTCATATCAAGCTTTTTTACCGATCTTTTCTGATCATTTCTATAATTTCTATAGTTTTTATTTTTATAACTATTCCTATCCATGTCATATTAAATAATGTATATAAATATATAACATTTCTTATCTTAATTAGGGTCATCATTGCATTAATAAATATTTCAGTTAAGAATAAATAATGTGTTGTAATACTTTACAAATGAATAATGCCAATAGTAAATTAATTTTTATCAATCTAATTATACTTCTTTCAGTTACATTCACAATGAGGGCATCCACAAACATGCTTATGACCGTTGTTCCGGTCTTCTCAAAATATGTTCTCCTTGCAAACCTTATTTTTGTTGGATTAACCGCAACACTATACGGCATTGGGGCCCTTATTTCAAATATTTTAATTAATGGGCGTGTAAACATATCAAAAACGCCGAAAATGATAACATTATTTCTATTTATCATGACAGCATCCATTTTTGCATTTATATTTACCAAAAATATCTATGAGGTTCTTGTGCTTTCATTTATAACAGGATCCTCAATGGGTGTTGTTCAGCCTCTGCTCATGACAGTAACCAATATAATATCACCGCCTGATAAGAGGGACAGATATATAGCTGCCTACACTGCATCATTATCCCTGAGCCTTATATTTGGAGTGCTTTTACAGGGCTATGTAATATCATTTTTAACAATCAGGTATGCTTTTGTTATCTTCTTCTTTATCTCACTGGCATCATCAATATTAATGCTGATTCTATCAGGTAAAATAAAAATAAGCTCAGACAATAAAAAAATAGGCTTCAGGGAAATACTTTCAAAGGCGTCATACTCACTTAAACAGGGGAAGGTACTTTTTGCCATGTTTGGAAACATTTCATATGCATTTCCATTCATTTTGTTATTAACATATGGCAGCATAATGGGCAGGGAATACTATGGAATAAATCCGGATATATTTTTCTATTTCCTGGCAGTCTTCTTTTCAATATCATTTGCATCCAGAATGTTTCTTTCACTGAAAACTGTAAAAAATAGGGACATAATAATGTATGCATCATTTATTTTAAGCATTGCAGGATATGCCATGCTTGGTCTCACCGATTATATTTACGTATTTATAATTGGCCTAATATTTCTGGGAATTCCCCACGGAACCATATACCCTATATCAAGCTATTATATTGCCACAAGCATAGATATAAAATATCTGAACATTGTTTATTCTGTTTTTACATTTATAATGGATGTAATATTCTTCTTTATACCATTTGTATTTGGCCTGATTTCTGATCTGTATTCAGTAAGGATGGCAATTTATGCAACAATATTCCCAATGGCTGCACTTATAATAGCGTCAATAATCTTTAATGTAAAATCCGGAACGCAATCAAAAGGCACTGCAACTAAATTATAATAA
>NZ_LKBH01000302.1:0-4264 GCF_001402935.1 Acidiplasma cupricumulans
GTTGAGGAAATTATCATTAGTTTCAAGCAATTATTAAAAAGGAAAATATTTATATAACTGTTATAGATAATATATATCAGGAGGTATAATAATGGCATCTGATGGTGATGCATATGGGGAAAAAAGGAAATATTCTGCAAAATCTGTTGATATTGATGAAAACGAGGCTTTCAAAATTTCTGTAGACCTGTCCTCACCGGAACCAATATATAAGCAGATATATAACTGCATTGTCAAAAATATAGCAATTGGAATGCTTAAAAAGGGTGATAAACTTCCATCATCAAGAGAATTATCATCAATACTTGGAATAAATTATCATACTGTTAACAAGGCTTACAGTGAGCTTGAAAATGATGAATACATATATCAGGATAGGCGCAAGCATGTTATTGTCTCCGGTATAAGGAAGGAGCATAAAACCATGAACCCATTATGGGAAAAACAGATAAAAAATTTAATTCTGGAGGCCATATCAAGCGGTTTTTCTGTGGATGAAATAAAGGCAAAGATAAATGATTTAATTGAGGAGGCATTGAATCAGGAGGAAAATTAATATGATTCCGCTTTTATTTATATTAATAAATGTGCCTGTGATAATTTTTATAGGTCTTACCTATGGTTTAATTCCATATTTAACAAGGCCGGAGCTTGTATTTGGTATTAGAATAAAAGGCGATGTTTATAATCAAAAAATAAAAAGCATGAAATTTAAAAATTTGTTAATTGACCTTTTGATTTCAATAATATTTACATTGTTAACATTAATATTATACGTTTATATTAATATAATTGTTTTATTAATACTGCCTTTGACCGAGATAATTTTGGTATTACTTGTTTACTTTTACTTTAGGTCACATGTTAGGCTTTTGAAAATTAATTTAGAAGATAACCAAAAGGTGATATCTTCCTATATTCCAAAATCTAATATAAAGGTAAGTTTGTTATGGTATGTATTTCCCTGGATTGAGCTTATGTTTTTTATTATTATTGGTATTATTTACTACCCGCATATCCCATCAAGATTCCCCACACATTTTGGTTTATCCGGAAAACCAAATGAATATGCATCAAAATCGCCATACTCTGCTTTTTTTCTTATGTTATTCGTGGGAGTTCCTGTAACTGTTGTATTTGATGTACTGTCATATGCAATTCAAAGGTCTGCTGCGGGCAATTCCCCAACAAAAAAATCCTTAATACAATTTAGAAGCTTTAATACAGGCATGGTTAAACTGCTTATGGGTATAAATTTAATTATTATTCTGAATATGTTCCTTGCAGCCGCCATTACCTGGGAATTAATTCCAAAATCATATATATTTATTATTGCGCTCCCGGTTCTGTTAATATTTCCCTTAATTTTATGGTATTCTGTTACCACAGGCCAGACAGGATGGAAGAAATATCCATATCTTAAGGATAATGAACATGATAATAACATTGAGGACGATAAGGAATGGGCAGGGGGTTTAATCTACCACAATAAGGAGGATAATAGAATACTTGTACCCAAAAGGTACGGTATTGGCTATACTTTGAATTTCTCAAATAGGTGGAGCTATATAATACTCATAATAATATTTGCAGTAATAATAATTTCACTTTTAATTGCATTATTACACCCTTAATAATTTTTTTCAGTTACCATTTAAAAATATTGAAGTTTTGTCCATTATATTAGAATATTTATAAACTTTAAATTCACAGTTAAAATAAGGGTTGAAAAATATAACCTACATAAAAAACTCATTTTTAATAGCGTTTATTGCATCATCTATTTCATTAAAAGTATTGTAAAAGTGTGGTGAGATCCTCAGGGATTCAGCACGTGCAGAGGTTATAATATTATATTTCTTTTTTAAAATATATTCTGCCTCTGCAGGATTTTTCAATGGTATTGCTATTATATTTGCCGATTCTATTGGTGTTGCCAGTTTAATATTGTATTTTTCTAGCCTTTCCTTTGCATAATTAAATAATTTTCTATCCTCATTTTCAACATCATTATAATTCTTTAATATACATCTCATGCCTTCTATTGATGCATATATGGCTGGCATTCCCCATGTGCCATTTTCAAACCTTCTTGCACCTGAGGCATAATTAATATCTTCAGCTCCAAATTGTGCAGGATCCCTTTGAGAAAACCAGCCTATATTGGTGGGAGTTAGCTCATCACTAATTTTTGGATTTACATATAAAAATGCAACTCCAGAAACACCAAGTAGCCATTTCAGGTTTCCAGAGGCGAGAAAGTCTATTTTTTCATTTTGAACATTAATATTCAACGCCCCGAGGGATTGATAATCATCAACGTATATGTACGAGTTATTTTCATGAGCTATTTTGGCAATTTCACTTACATTTTGCATAAATCCATTAAGAGACGATACATGTATTGCAGTGACAAGGGTGGTGCTGTCATTTACTGCTTTTTCATATTCATTAATTTTAATAATTCCATTCTTATTTTTTATTGTTTTTATTTCAAGTCCATATTTTTTGTATGCCTGAAGAATAAAATTTGTGGTTGGGAATTCTAAATCGCTGGTTACTATATTGTTATTTCTTTTAAATGTAAATGAGCTCATCACTGCATCCAATGCAGAAGAGACTGAATATAGTACTGCAACATCATTAGCATTGGCGTGTATTATATCTGCAAAGAGTTTTCTGGCCTCATTTACCTTTTCCACCCACATATTCCAAGGATTTCCAAATGTTATAACATCGTCTGTATATTTTTCTAATGCATATTTTACACTTTTAAGCATTGGTGATTTGGAACATGCTGCAAGATGGTCAATTTTATCAAGGCCATAAAATAAATTTCTTATATTTTCTTTATTCATTGTTATTCCTCCTTAAAATCTAATTTTAGTTTATATTTTTTCCCAGCGTATATGTATAAAATGGCACATATGGCATAGGCAAGAATCACAAATGGACCCAGATCTATGGGAAATGTGAGTGATGAGATGGAATAATAAATTGCAAGAGCAACTATTACTGTTGATATTGATGGCATAATAATATGGGTTGATATCTTTTTTAATGTTTTTTCTCCCTCATTTTTAAATTTGGAATACAGAGAAAAATTAAGCATCACATGAATTATTAATGTTGTTACAGTACTTACTGTTGCAAAAAATAGGAAATCGTCAAAAAATCCATTAAAAAAGCCACCCTCAACATAATAAAAAATCATTGAAGATAAGCCCGATAGAACAAAGAATATAATAATTATGTATATTAATGCAACATGGGGCGATTTATTTTTATTATGGACTGTGGATAAACGTGATGATATTAGTCCATCTCTTGCCATAGCATATATATTTCTAGAAAGTGCTGTTGCCATTGTAACAAATAGTGGATAGACAACAAAGAAATTTAATAAAAAGAATATGCCATTTGGCACAGATCCAAATTTTGATATTATTATGAATCCTGGGAAGATACTATTGCTGAAAGATGCCATATTATTTAATCCCCACCCAGCAACCATTGCATAGGAGCCGAGAAGATATATTGAACCCATAATTAGGATTATTGCCAACACAGCCATTCCTATTGATTTTCTTGGTGCTTTTGCCTCCTCACCTAAAGGAACTATTGACCCAAATCCTGCAAAAGAAAGGTAGCTCCCCGTTATAAATCCAAGGAATACTCCTTTTATACCAATATTATACGTCGTAAATGGTATTGCACCGATTTTTGGTGAAGATATTATTATGATAATTGATATTGTAACCACAAAAATAATCTGAATCATATTTACAACAATTTGAGATTTATAAGATGGTTTTATACCTTTATAAACTACATAAAACGCAGGTATAGAAATCAAAACAATGTAAATATAGCTAATGTAATCTGGTATGCTTATGCTTGTTATATACCCAAGTGTAGGAGAAAACGTTAGTATGTAATAACCTAGAATAAAAAGTAAGTTCGCAAATTCATAAAGTATGTAAAGAAATGCAGCAAATGATCCAGCAATATGACCAAGGCCATCACCTATATATCCGTAATATCCTCTGGCACTGGCCATCTTTTTAGAATACTGGTATATTGAATTTCCTGCAAGCAATGATGCCAAAAGGCCTATTATAAAGGATAATGGAGTTGCACCAAGTGCAAAAGCAGCAGCACCTAAAATAGAACCCCCAAATATACCTATTGGTGAAAGTTGACCCATTCCCTGAAAAATAAGGCCACTTGTACTGACTGAGTTCTTATTTAATATATTCATTTA
>NZ_LKBH01000303.1:0-8677 GCF_001402935.1 Acidiplasma cupricumulans
GGGAAATGATCAAAAAAGTATAGGTTTTAATATAATTTATTTTCGAGTATTTAAATATTCATATACATTTTTGATCATTTCCCTCTGGTTTTCATGGCTTAAATTTTTCATGCAATCATTATAATCAAGCCACATATATCCTGAATGCTCCGCAGAAATCCTAATACTGGCATCATCATTTATTTCTGACAAAAACATTGTTACATGTTTTATTACCATATCATTTCCCCTTTGAAATTTGTAGCACATTGAATATGAAAATTTCCTATCAATATCATCAGGATTAATTTTAATTCCAGTTTCCTCAAATGTTTCCCGGATTGCAGCCTCAATTTCTGTCTCATTTTTTTCAATATGCCCCTTAGGGAAATCAAGCCACCCCTCAGATCTTTTTAAAAGCAAAAACTTTAAACTGGAATTTTTTTTATAAAGTATAATGCCGTAACTGTATTCATTAAGCTCCATGATTACTGATTGTTGTATCCCTTATATTGTTTGGCATTTTTAAATTTTAAATATAAATTAAACATACAAAATAAGTTAAAAATGTCAGATGAGAATCTTAATACTTTATTAATGGACAAAAATTTTATTAAACTAACAGGTCCACCGGAGGACTGGCTTAACTTCCTTTATACCGGAACATGGGGGTTCAGGGATAAACCAAGGTTAAAATCCATGTATAATAAAATAGATGTAAATTCAAGTGTTTTTTTGCTCCATTCGATGCATACCGAATATATAAATATGCCATATAAAATTAAAACAGGAATAATTGGCTTTGGATTCGCATCCGGTAAATATATTCTGGATAAATCAGATATAATTCCTGATTATGGAGATAATTTTAGACCCTTAAGATTGCAATTTTCAAAGGTTTATCTGTTTGGAGATATATGCGAGATTAAAATTAATGCATTTGAAAAAATTTTATCCTCAGGAATTAACGAGGCCGGATATTACATAGACGCACTTTTAAGGAATTCCATTTCATTCAATGATTTAAAGGACAATATGGTAAGCATACAGCCACAGGGTGCATTACAGGAGCTTGATAAAAAAAATAATGATGCAATTCTGGCAATATTATCAAAAAAATCAACGAAATTACTGGAATTTTCAAAATAAATATTACCTGGAATCATTTTAAAATAAAAGTATTAATTTATTTATATAAATTCCAAAAATCTATATTTGGTTATGTTTATACAAAATAATGAGACTTCTGGCAGAAATTTATCCATTCGTAAAAGAACATAATTTAAAATCAGAAATAGAAAACATGGAGGGCTTTGATGGATTTAACATACCTGATAATCCACTTGGTTATCCAAAAATACCGCCGATTCTAATAGGATACATGATACGGGAAAAATATTTTAAAAAGGATATAATTATAAATCAAGCTCTTAACAGCGTTGGTGAACTTTATGTACATTCAATTATAAAAGCTGCAAAAATGATTAAATCATCAATTGTTTTTACCATGGGTGATGAACCAAAATATGGAAAAAGATTAAATGAGATATCATCTGAAACCGCCGCATCAATTGCTGCTGAAAGTAATGTTAATGCGGGATTGATAATAAGTTTTTCCTACAGTTATGCAAAAATAAAGGAAAGAATGAAATCAAATGCATCATTTTATCTTGCCCTTAATCTTAAAAAACCGGAAATGCTTGAAAATTTAGATGCATCTAAAATAATTCCTTATATTATCATAAAAACAGAAAGAAATTCAGAAACCATAGGATCAATAAAACAGCCATACATAAATGAAAATTCATTAAAGGATTACTGTGATGCACTTGAATCTTATGGAATAAAAGCGGTTATTTTATCCACCCCGGGTGACAAAAAGGGGCTCATAAAAATTTTAAATGAGGTACAATAATTATAAACATTGATTCTGTATAAACTTTATAAGTATAGATTGCATCTATTATAGGATTTAGTATGGATAAATATGATTCATCACAGATACAAATACTGGAAGGTTTAAAGGCTGTCAGAAAGGTTCCTGGCATGTATATAGGTTCAACTGGGACAGAGGGCCTGCACCACATGGTTTATGAGGTAGTAGATAACTGTATAGACGAATCCATGGCAGGATTTGCATCCAATATAAATATTGTAATATATAGGGATGGATCAATATCTGTGGAGGATGATGGAAGGGGAATTCCTGTAGATATACATCCTAAGTATAACAGGCCGGGCCTGGAAATCGTTATGACAGAGCTTCATAGCGGTGCAAAATTTGATAAAAAGGTATATAAGGTTACCGGCGGCCTTCACGGTGTGGGAGTTCATGTGGTTAATGCACTTTCAGAATACTTAATTGCCCTTGTAAAAAAAGATGGTAAGATATACTATGAAAGATTTGAGAGGGGCATTCCTGTGTCAGGTCTGGTTACATTAACCCCTGATGAGGCAAAAAATGATGAAAATATTAAAGATATTGTTATAAAATATCCAGAACATGGAACAATAATAAAATTTTATCCTGATAAGGAAATATTTGACAGCACAGATTTTTCATACAGCGTCATAAGTGAAAGGATAATGGACCTTGCATTTCTTAATCCAAAAATTACAATTAATTTATCAGATTTTAGAACAAACAAATCAGAATCATTTCATTTCGATGGTGGCCTGGTAGAATATGTGCAGTATTTAAATCAGGGAAAGGAGGTAATAAATAAGGATCCAATACACTGCTATGAAGAATATAAAGATTACACCGTTGAATTCGCCATGCAGTATAATAACGATGTCCCTGAAATATCAGAAAGCTTTGTAAATAACATAAAAACACCGGAGGGCGGCACGCATCTTACAGGTTTTCATACCGGCGTCTCAAGGGCAATTATAGACTATGCAAAGAATAAAAATTTAATAAAGGGGGTTTCAGCGATTACCGGAGATGATACCAGGGAGGGTCTTGTATCAGTGCTGCATGTAAAGATGTACAATCCACAGTTTGAGGGACAGACCAAGGAAAAGCTTGGGAACAGTGCAGTTAAAAATATTGTTTCATCAATAACAGAAAAATACCTTAAGGAATACTTTGAATCATTTCCCCTTGTTGCTGAGGCCATTATAAGAAGGGTTCTTGCTGCATCAGCTGCAAGGGAGGCATCAAGAAAGGCCAAGGACCTTGTAAGGAGAAAAACTGCACTTGAGAGCGGAAGCCTTCCCGGTAAGCTTGCAGACTGCTCATCAGACGATTCAAAAATAACGGAAATATACATAGTTGAGGGTGACTCTGCAGGTGGATCTGCAAAGCAGGCAAGAAACAGGGAATTCCAGGCAATACTCCCATTGAGGGGTAAAATACTTAATGTCGAAAAGGCAAATGACAATAAGGCTCTTGAAAATGAGGAAATAAAAAATTTAATAACAGCCATAGGAACGAATATAAAGGATAAATTTGATATAAGGAATTTAAGGTATAATAAAATCATAATAATGACCGATGCGGATGTGGATGGTGCACATATAAGGACACTCCTGCTAACATTCTTTTACAGATTTATGAAGGATCTTATTGATCAGGGCCATGTATATTTTGCCCAGCCTCCATTATACAGAATTCAAAAGGGGAATGACATACACTATGTTTTCTTCGAGGATGAAAAGGATGATTTGATTAAAAAGCTTGGTGGCAATGTAATAATACAGAGATTTAAGGGTCTGGGTGAGATGAACCCGGAACAGCTCTGGGATACCACGATGAACCCTGAAACGAGGAAGCTTGTGCAGGTTACAATAGAGGATGCCTATTATGCAGATCAATTATTTAGCATATTAATGGGTGAAAAGGTGGAGCCCAGAAGAAAATTCATTGAGGAAAACGCAAAGTACGTAAAGAATCTTGACATATGAGGGTGAGATAAATGCTTGTAAAACCTATAGAGGAAGAAATTAAAACATCATATTTAGATTATGCAATGAGTGTCATAGTCAGCAGGGCAATACCTGATTTCAGGGATGGGTTGAAGCCTGTACAGCGTAGAATACTTTATTCCATGTACGAGCTGAATGTGACCCACGATAAACCATTCAAAAAATCTGCACGTATTGTTGGAGAAACCATGGGTAAGTATCATCCACATGGCGATATGGCAATATATGATGCACTGGCTCGAATGGCACAGGATTTTTCATTAAGATACACATTAATTGATGGGCAGGGTAACTTTGGATCAATAGACGGCGATTCCCCGGCTGCCATGAGGTATACAGAGGCAAGGCTCCAGAGAATTGCAGAGGATATGATGCAGGACATAGATAAGGATACTGTAGAATTCATGCCGAATTTTGACGGTTCATTAAGGGAACCATTATATTTTCCATCAAAGATACCACAGCTGCTGATTAATGGTACATCTGGAATAGCGGTGGGAATGGCCACAAACATGGTACCACATAATTTTAACGAGGTTGCAGATGCAATTATATATTCTGTTGATAATCCACAATGTTCTGTTAATGAACTTTTAGGTTTTATTAAGGGTCCGGATTTTCCCGGCGGTGGCATTGTTTACAAAAGCAGTGACATGCTTGACATATACAGAACCGGCCACGGAAAGGTCCTGTGCCAGGGAGAGATTTCAGAGGAGAAAAAGAAGATAATAATCACAAGCCTGCCATATGGTGTGAATAAGGCAGTTTATATTCAGAATGTGGCGGATCTTGTTAAAAATGATGTTATCAGCAATATATTGGATATTAAGGATGAAAGCGACAGGCATGGCATAAGGATAGTTATTAAGGTTAAGGACGATGATGAGAAAAAATTAACAATAAACCAGCTGCTGGAACACACACAGCTTGAAACATCAATAGGAGTTAACAATCTCGTGCTTTTGGATAACCAGCCGGTTACAATGAACCTGAAGGAAATGATAGACACTTTTATAAACTTCAGGCTGGAAATAATTAAAAAAAGGTCAATATTTGATTTAAATAGGTTAAGGGAAAGGGAACACATACTGACTGGATTAAGCATTGCACTTCAGAACATAGATAAAGTCATAGGAATAATTCGCGGTTCCGAAAATGTTGATACGGCACGGAACAGGCTGATGTCAGAAATAAATCTTTCAGAGAAACAGGCTGTGGCAATACTGGAAATGAGATTGCAGAGATTAACAGGTCTTGAAATTAAGAAGATAGAGGATGAATTAAAATCAATAAGGGAGAACATCATAAAATTAAATGAAATAATAAATAATGAGAACAAAAGAAGGGAGGTCCTAAAAAATGAAATGATTGAACTAAAAAGGCTTTATGGGGACAAAAGAAGGACAAAAATACTTGACCGTGAACTTGTTGAAAGAAATGATGAGGATCTGATTCCAAACGAGGAGTCAATTTTAATATTAAGCAATAACGGACTAATTAAAAGGGTGTCATCTGAGGAGTATAATACACAAAAGCGTGGTGGCAGGGGCATTGTGACTGTAACAAGGCGTGAGGATAGTGTGAGAAGCATACTGTCATGCATGTCGCATGACCTCCTTTATTTCTTTACAAACACCGGAAGGGTGCTCAGTGCAAAGGCATATACTATAGAGAAAAAATCCAGGACGGCAGTTGGGGTTTCCGGTTCAACATTCCTTAAGCTGCTTGACGGGGAGATAGTAAGGCAGATAATGAGGTCTCCTGAGGATAAAAAATCATTCCTTATAATAGTTACAAAAAATGGTTTTATTAAAAAAACACCTGTCAGGGAGATACTTAACATGCGGGAATCTGGTGTAAAAATCATTAATCTTGACAGGGATGATGAGGTGGTTTCAGTTTCAGATCTTGTTAAACCCTCCAAAATATTTATAGTTGCATCAAACAGCAAGGCTGCAATATTTTTAAGTGATGAGGTTTCATCCACAGGAAGAACATCAAGGGGCGTTAAATCAATGAAGTTAAACGGTGCCGAGGTAATAAATGCATTTCTCGTAAACGATGATGACACTGTACTAACAATTACTGAAAATGGAATGGGCAAGAGAACACAGGTATCTGAATTTACAGTACATCACCGTGGATCCAGTGGTAATCTTATATTTAGGGAAAGTGACCGTACCGGGTCTATAGTTACAGCGCTGCCTGTTAGGGATGGGGATGAGATATTAATTATAACAAAGAAGAGCAAAACAATAAGAATTAGTGCGGATGAAATTAGAATACTATCAAGGGTTACATCAGGTGTAAGATTAATAAATCTGGATGATGATGACTCAGTCATAGCCGCATCTGTTCTATAATTTATATTTTAATAAATTTATTATTAACCTTTTAATTGTGCATTTTACCATCTTTATAAAAAATAAACCAGAAATATTTATAAAATTAGTTACAATAACCACCAATGAAAGTTTCTATTATAGGTCTTGGCCATATTGGAAAGGCAGTTCTTGGTATTTTAAATGAAAACAAAAAATTATTTATGGAAAGGTATGGCAAAAGCATTGAGGTTATCTCTGTATCTGATTCAAAAAATACAGTATATGATAAAAATGGTCTCGATCTGGAAAAGGTTCTAATGTACAAGCAAAGGAACCAGCTTGGGGAACTGGCAGAAAATATAAAATTCGATGAGATTTATTCACTTGAATCAGATGTTATTGTTGATATGTCACCGGCCACAAAGGACGGAATTGCAGGAATGAAATTGTACACATCAGCCTTTGAATCGGGCAAAAATATTGTGACCTCAAATAAGGCCCCTCTGGCACTTCACTGGAAGGAGATTATGGAGGGTGCATATAAAAACAAGAAAAGAATACTTTTTGAATCTTCTGTTGGTGGTGGCACACCACTATTTAATTTAAATTCATACTGTTTAAAATCATCAAATATACTTGAATTTAAGGGTCAGGTAAGTTCAACAATAAATTTTGTATTATCACAGTTACTGGCCGGCCTGGATTTTAATGATGCTGTAAAAACTGCACAGAACATGGGGATTGCAGAAACCGATTACCATGACGATACCAATGGCCTTGACGGTGCCAGAAAAACGGTTATAATAGCCAATGCACTGCTAAATAAGGATTACACATTGAATGATGTGAAATATGATGGCATTGAAAACCTAAAAGATATTAATTACATGAAGGAATCAGGAAAAATATACCGTGTTTTATCACATATTAAAAATGAGAATGAAATTACAATAGAATCAAAAATTTTTGAGCTGGACAGAAAAGAAACACTTGCATGCCTGGATTCATTGTCAATGGGGTATCTGGAAAAAACAGATAACAATGATGATATAACAATCTTTGAAAAGCATGACGGCCCGCTTGAAACGGCGGCGCAGGTTGTTAATGACCTTCTCATAATATAAATTTTTTATATTGATTAAAAAAGGCAATCTAAATTGCCGCAGCCATTGCAGCGAATACACCTGTTATAAATAATAGCACAAACCATATAAATACCTGCATTATTACCAAAAGCAGTCCCCTCTCCATGCTTATTCTATAAATCTGCGAATAAACATATAAAAGAATAATAAATGTTATTAGAAAGGCAAGCAATGTCCCAAGAATGGGAATTGGAAAGAATAAAAGGCGAAGTCCTGCATAAACCACTATTATTATAATTGCTGTCATAATTGTTGAAATAACCGCATTGCCCAGTGTCGCGGTGGATCTCCTGGCCACTATTTTTGAGGCTATATACATTGGAATGGATATTATTACTATCATTATTAAGACCGCTATTAATGCAAGTATCAGGCTAAATATAATCATTAAGGGGGATATCATAATGTTATTATTTAAGACTTTGTCATATTTATATTAAAATTATTATCTTTATCCTGAAATATTTAATGCTATTATTTAATAAAAATGCCTGTTAAAAATCATCAAAATAATATATTTTATAACAATTATAAGTTATGAAAGTTTCAATTATAGGTGTCGGCACAGTTGGTAGATCAATAGTAACTGGAATTGCAAAATTAAAAAATTATGAGATTTTTCTTAGCTCTGGATCATATGAAAGGCTAAAGTCATGGAATAACGGCAGATATAATATTTTTCAATCCAATTATGAAAATGCGAAAAATGGGGATATTATAATATTATCAGTAAAACCATCAAATGCGGTAAAAATTCTGGAGGAAATTAAAGATGTGGCAAATGGCAAGGTTATAATTTCAGTTATGGCAGGAATAACCATTAATTTAATAAATAAATATCTAGATAAATCGCCTGTTATCAGGGTTATGCCAAACATTCCCATGCTTGTCCAGAAATCAGTAAATGCCTTTTGCTATTATAATTTAGATGATGAAAATAAAAAAATAGTACTTGAAATATTATCGTCCTTTGGCACACCTGTTGAAATTAAGGAAGATTATATAGATGCAGTAACAGGTTTGAGTGGCAGTGGCCCTGGTTTTATCTCTGTAATGATAGATGCAATGATATCTGCTGGAGTCAGGCTTGGCATTCCAAAGGATACTGCTAAATATCTTACACTGGAAACATTTATTGGAACGGCAAGTCTGATCAGGGAATTAAAAATTTCACCTTCAGACTTAAGGGATGAGGTAATGACACCAGGAGGGACAACCGTTGCTGGCCTTTATTATCTTGAAAAAGGAAACATAAGAACCGCCATAGCGGATGCTGTTGAGGGTGCATATAAAAAATCA
>NZ_LKBH01000304.1:0-7953 GCF_001402935.1 Acidiplasma cupricumulans
AATATAGATATACCTTATAAATGTGGGACCCGGGAGGAGCTCATAAAACACAAAATAAGGTTTATATTACGCTTAGGTTTTTAAGAATGGAGCAGACTTTTTTTAGCCTCCCCATGGCATATCTTGGGGCCTTTCTGGCCGTCCGCGGTATTCCATCAATCAGGGTTTTGCTATTAATATTCACCGCACTTTTTTTCATTAGGATAGCAGGAATGACAAATGATAATCTTGCAGACAGGTTTATAGATGCCAGGAATCCCAGAACAATGACAAGACCCCTTGTAACAGGTGCCATTACAGTTCAGGATGCATATTTGTTTATAATAATAGGTTTAATAGGATATTTTGTTTCTGCGTTTTTTATAAACATTATAGCATTTACATTATCCCCACTTGGCGCACTTATAATTATGACATACCCATACATGAAAAGGCACACGGCCCTGGCCAATTATCAGATAGCATCCATACAGGGATTATCGGTTATGGCCGGTGCCATAGCTGCATCCGGCATACATGGGCCGTTGTATATAATATACAGAATTCCATGGTTCTTTGTTTTTGCGACAATTTTCTGGGCCATTGGATTCGATTTATATAACCATATTCCAGATATAGACTATGATAAAACCCATAATCTGCATAGTTTTGCAGTTCTGCTTGGAGGCAAATCACTGGCATTTGCAGGATTGAATCAGGTATTGTCTGTTTCCCTTGCCGTTGGTGCTGACATATTTTATAAATTATATTTAATATCCTACATAAGTACAGCACTACACGGATTGATAATGCTTATTGCATTTATTCTTGCAAGGAAGCAGGATTATGGAAGAGCGTTTCATTATAATATCTATGCCTCTGTTGTGCTTGCCCTTGGAATTATAATAGATGCTGCACTGGGATTTCCAAAATTTTAAAAAGGATGCGGAGAGGGGGATTTGAACCCCCGAATCCCTGCGGAAATGGACCCTAAATCCATCGCCTTTTCCTATCTCGGCAATCTCCGCCTTATCTGCCTTATTCTTAAAATTTATTTATAGTTTTCATTTATAGATAAATATACTATAAATAAGGTCTCTGGGCTGAGAGCATGTATAACTTAATGGGAATAAATATTAAGGAAAATTGAATATATTATTAATATTTAATCCGATATGAACAGTAATAAATTGAATAAAATGCAATATGAATATGATGAATTCATTCTAAATGATGAAAATGGTGAATGTATATTGAAACCTCATTAAACTGTAATGCGATGGCTCACAAAATAAGAAATATTAATTATAAATAAAGTTACATGATTTCTCCAGAAGATAGCATAATAATAATGGAAAATTACAGCAGGGATTTTTTTAGGAATGTTTTCAGTAAGATGGAATTTATAATGGCAGTAGACTATCTAAAAAACTTTGTAAATAAATACGATGTCCCAGTTTTATTCACGGAAAGACCATTTAAGTACATCACAGGAAATGAAGAGATAAACATGTTTATAAAAAAAATGAATGAAAGAAAGGAGAACTCAAAAATGCCTGAATCACCAATGGATAAAAAATTTTTATCTGATTTTGAACGTGCCTTAATTCCAGAGAATGTGGTGCATGTAAAAAAGGAGGATATTTTTTATAATACCAATGTTGAGGATTTAATAAGGCAGCACAAAAGAAATACCGTTCTATTATGTGGTTTTTTCACTGAAACTGATATATTCTTAAGTTCATATGAATCATACATAAGGGAATTTAATACGTATGTTATTTCTGATGCCACATCAACGTATTCTGAAAGGTTATACTTTCAATCACTGGAAATGATAAGCCAGATGGTAAATGTTATAGATACAAGGGACATGGAAAAAATGTTTTGATTATTCATCCCTGTATTCCGTATCTGTGTCCTCACCGCCCTGGAAATAATTGGACATATCAGAATATATGTCATCAAATCCAAACATATCCTTTGATGAAACCGGAGAAATTTTTGTTATTATATCAGATTCCTTAAATGCATTTATAATATTAAGAAAGTAGTCCTTTACCATCTCACCCTTTTCATCCAAAAAGCCCCCGTATAGGAGATCAGGGTCATCCTCCCATGATTTTATTTTATCAACAACTTCATCGCCAATTAAATCTATTTTATTAAGCACGAATAGCATGGGAATGTAGAATCTTGAATATACCGATCCAAATAACATTTTTTCAGATATAAAACCTGAAGGCGTCTGTGCAACAACAGAATCTGCAATAAAGGCCAGCATGCCTTTTTTGCCTGCAAGCCTTTCAACAAGCATTGGACTGCTGGGCCTGAAGCTGAAAAGCTCTATCTGGCCCGGAGTGTCAAAAATTACATAATAGTCCTCGTACAAATCAAGTTTTGACCTTATCTTTTCTGCATTATCTATAAGCAGATCAGATGCAACGACCTGGGCACCATTGGGACCAAGAGAGTACTCACTCATTATATCATTCAGTGAGATAAACTCCCTTATATCTATTTCAGGTTCATATGGAAGGTACTCAGCACCCGGATCAAGGTTTACTATAATGGAGTCATAATCGCTTCTGGTAAGCCATTCCTTAAATGCACCGCAAAATGTTGATTTACCTGTTCCTGCAGGTCCTGTTACAAATAATGATCCAATCATGCATCATTATTTTATGAATTTATTTAAATGATTCCAGTGTTGGTGCGTCATCAACAATTTCATCCCCATGTATATCAAATGTATCATTTATAGAATCTATAAGCCTTCTAATCTGGGCCTGTAAATACTCAGGAAGTTTAAACTCTGACATTATTTTTTCCGTTTCTTTTAGGTATTTAACTATACTGCCGTGGTGTATTGTTAATATCAAATTATCTGATCCACATTTAAGGCATTTGCCTGATAATGGTATTCTTCTAAATTTTGAATTGCATTTTGTGCATCTGAATTCCTGTGTAAAAAAGCTCCTTAAATTTCCAAACATGTCAGGTAGAAAGTGTGATGATATGACCCTGGCAGCAACATCATTCTCGTCCACAGAAATCAATTTTTTTGCAAGCCCAAGCTGCTTTTCTATCTTTTCCTCCATTGATCCTATTGTTTTATATGCTGATGTAAGTGTGCCATCACTTAAATCGGATGTATCAAATGAAAAACCTGCACCGGTATATGAATTTTCCTCAGCCATTTTTACCTTCATTGTTTTCATCATCTTTTCTATAGATGATGCCGGTGAATTTTTTTCTGTTTCCAGATAAAATTCAAGAGGGTATTTATAAAGAGTATCCACATTAAGGGCCTCCTTGTCAACCTCCTCAGGATCAAGAATAACGGTTAAAACAAGAGGGGCATCCATCAGGCCACCGGTGGTTGATGGCAAAAATTTTTTTGAGAAGTTAAGAAGACCGTCCAGCAAAAGCATTATACTATCCTCATCGCCATCACAGTTTCTTCTCTTCGCGGCATGGAAGAATGGATGTGCATAGCAGCCGCTAACCTTTGAGAAGCCAATAATCCTGCCAACAATGCCACCTGAGGTATGTGGTGCAAGCCCAATAACAAGATGCCCTATTAGATCCTCTATTTTACTGCACATGTAATATGGCTGCATGTTATAATATTTAACAAGAAGATCATCAATAAAATTTGATACATGGAGCAGGTATTTTGCCGCATCCTCTGGTATTATAATATCCTGTGGATATATTTCGTTTATTTCCTGATCCGGGTATCCAAGATTTTTTAATGTCTCAGAGGATAACTTCAGCTCGCTTTTTTTGAAATGTGTTATGGGTATATCGGACATATCATATCTGCATGTACCATCCTTATTCAGGCTTATATCATATTTTGACCTTAAAATACCCTTTTCAAGAGGTTCCACTGTATTTGATTTGGACATTAATTTTTTAACGCCCTTAAGCTCCTTTAAATCGTAAAAACCAACATGGCTTTCAGCCTTTTCAAGAACTGTTCCGACATTAACACTTAATTTTTTCTCTGTATTTTCGTCATATGTAATAGAACCGCATTTTTCGCATAATGTTAATGGTGTTTCATTTCCACAGTTCCTGCACTGCCTTGCATTTAATTCCATTGAGAACTCTACCCTGTTTTTGGCCGCAACCAGAATAGATCTCCTGCTATCACCATAATTGAGAATTGGAAATAAGGCATGGACCTTTGGCTTCATTTTTCTGTCCCCTGCCTTTTCTGGCCTTCCCAGCCTTGCACCAACCCTCACAGGTGCCCTTGGCTTAATCTCTATACCTGAAAGCTTATTTACCGCATCCATTACATTTGTTTCATTATCAATATTTCTTAACTGAACAATTTTATCGTTAACAAGTTCAAAACCTGTGGAAATTATGAGGGGATAAAATTCTGATAAAAATAGGCCATTATCTGTATTTTTAAATTCTATGCCAAGCTTTATTAATATATCCCGAATATCATGGGTTAAAATTAAACCTCCTGAAAAATCAGCCACCTTTATAGAATCTATTAATTTTTTAAGTTCATCGATTGTTATATCATGCCAGTAATAGTCATATTTTGGATGGAGCGGAATTTTATATTTTCTGGAAAGATCCACTGCCGTAAACTGATCCGGCACTGTTTTTTCGTAACCCTTCAATTTATCCGGCAGATAATATGACCACCATTCAACTGTAAACGGTGACCTTGATAAATTTCTGTTGTTCTCCAGGAAATCCCCATAGGCGATTAAAATCTCACCAAGATCTGTAATAACGTCTATATTTTCCCTTAAACTGCGTGCCTCCTCCATGTTTTTTATTTTAACATGATCGCCGTTTTTTAAAAGCACTGTTGGGCCATCTATTGTATCACAGGGTGTGATCGCCGCGGCCTTTCCAGGAAGCTCAACCTTTATCTGTGATCCTATGGCAATAAAATCATCCAGTATATACATGGTAATAGGATTTATGGATGCGGCGGCCAGCCCGGAGAGCCTTGATCTGCCGTATCGTAACCTGAAACCACCAGGTCTGTTTGGATATCCAAAAACCGGCCTTCCTGCTATAATATCCCTGAGGTATTTTTCTCCCTTATCCCCCTTTTCCTCCTTTTTATGGTTGCCAATTTTATCCAGTATATCCCATTCCTTCAGGTTCATTATATTTGTATATTTTAAAACCTTCTTGGATTTCTGTATAAGCCCCTCACATAGCACAAGGCACATACCACCACGGATATTATTGGTTTTAATTCTTTTCATATCACGGTGCCCGGAAATTTCCTCTTCCTCACTGCCCTCTCCATCGATCATAACCGGGGAATTCTTTACAACTAGTCTTATCTCATCATCAGAGGGCAAATACTGTAAATGTTTTCTTCTGTTATAGGCCTGGATTTCCTCTATATACCTCTCAACCTCCTCATCTGTTGCCTTAAATGCCCCCACATTAAGCTCTCTTCTAACTATATCTGTAATTAGAACACTTAATGCCTGTGCAGTACCACCTGCGCTTCTAATTGGACCAGAATATACAATATCAGCGTAATCAGTGCCATCATCATTCTTAACTATTTTTACCTCTTTAATTCCCTCCAGAGGTGCCACCAGTATGCCCTCGGTCAATATGGCAAGCCCCACCCTAACAGCCTTTTCAAGGGCCTCATCCTTATTTTCCCTGAGCATTTCTGCAACTTTTTTGGAGATCTTAAGTGATACCTCCTCCCTAGACATGGTTTTTGAAAGTTCCCTGATTTCTGAGGCGATACCCTTCATGTGTATTAATTCTTCCACCCTTTCGGCCATATCATTGGCAAGTGGTATTTCAACCTCAGTTGATATATCCCTGCCAAGGGATTTGGCCTCTGTGGCTATGGCATAACATTCGTCAACCCTTTTCCGAATTAAATTATTATACTCATCTAATTTTTTGTCTAACATTTCAGGATTTTAATAAATCACTTATTAGCAGCTTATCCATTAATGATGCCTTTATTTTTAGCTGACCCTTGAGGTAAGCATCCATGGCACTTTCTTCCTTGGATAATATCTTCTTAAATAAATCAGAGCTGACCTCAACATATATATCAGCATCAGATTTTTCTTCTACAGGCTCACTTATGTGGTTATTTTCGATTTTAAATGTGTAAGAGTCCTTATTATCAAATGTAATGCATATTGTTTTTTTTACAGATTGAAGCTTTTTGGAATATGCCGGATCGCTCGCTATCTTCTGATTCGATTTCTGTATTAAATTATTTAATATTTCTTTCATACAGTTTATCCTCCTTTAACTTTTTATATTCAAGTGATTTTTTTATAAAATATAAATGTACTCTTGATGGATTTAATGGGCGTGATTTAAATTCAGCATGGTACTGTGTGGCAATATAATTATCACGATCCTTTAATTCCATAATTTCCATCCTTATTCCTTCATCATCAGTCCCTGAAAAAATTACCCCTGCGTTTTCAATGTCTTTAATATAAACAGGATTAACCTCGAATCTATGCCTGTGGCGCTCTGATATTATTTTCTGGCCATCGTATATTTTGCTTGCAAGTGTACCTTCCTTAATAATTACATTTTTGGCCCCAAGCCTCATTGTACCGCCTAAGTTTTTAACACCCTTTTGCTCAGGCAGTATATCAATAACAGGGTATTTAGTTTCTGCATCAAATTCTGTGCTGTTTGCATCCTTAAGGCCGAGAACATCCCTTGATATTTCAATTACTGAAACCTGAAATCCAAGGCATATGCCAAGGTATGGTATTCTGTTTTCCCTGGCATACCTTTCTGCTATTATTTTACCCTCAACACCACGGTATCCAAATCCACCGGGTATAAGTATTCCATCAAGGTTCCTTAAATCATCAATGTTTTTAAGTAATTTATCTGAGTCTATCCATTTAATATTTACCGCAATTCCGGTATTGCCTGTTACGTGTGAAAATGCCTCCTTATGGCTTATATATGCATCCTGCATATCTATGTACTTGCCTATTATTCCAACTGTTACCTCATCTTTAGGATTTTTTATGTTATTGACAAAATTCATTAACGTGTAATTGAATTCATGGTCATCGGCATTGTAAATTTCCCTTATAAGATCCAGTATATGCTGTTTTTCCATAAGTTCCGGAACAAAATAGACATTTTTAACATTGTATATGCTTATAATTCCTGATTCCTTAACGTCCGTGAATAATGATATTTTTTTCCTTGCCTCGCTATTTAATGGGTGCTCTGAACGGCAGAATAAAATATCTGGCTGGATTCCTATGGCACGAAGCTCCTTAACGCTGTGCTGCGTTGGCTTTGTTTTCTGTTCCCCTCCAGTTTCGGGAATCAGTGTAACGTGACCAAATATCATATCATCATTTTTTTCTGACTTCATCTGCCTTAAGGCCTCCAGGAATGGCATGGATTCAATGTCTCCGACGGTACCACCAACCTCTATTAACGCAATGTCATAACCCTTGGCCGCCTTTCTTATTTTGTTTTTAATTTCGTTTGTTATATGGGGTATGATCTGAACAGTGCTTCCAAGGTAATCGCCCATGCGTTCCTTTTCAATAACCTCCTTATACACCTTCCCAGTTGTAATATTGTTGTCAGATGTTAAATTTGTGTCCAAAAACCGTTCATAGTTTCCGAGGTCAAGATCAACCTCGCCACCATCATCAAGGACAAAAACCTCTCCATGCTGGTATGGGTTCATGGTACCAGCATCATAATTTAAGTATGGATCTATTTTAATATTAGTTACCCTGTAACCACTATTTTTTAATAGGTATGCAAGACTGGAAGTTATTGTTCCCTTTCCTAATCCAGAAATTACACCACCAGTAATTACAATATAATGCATTATCTAGTAGTGAAAAACGTTTAATAAATTTTTTGCTATACCGTACCATTATATCATTATTAAACTTTTACAACGAATTACATTATAAAATAAGTTATATCGTTTATTTTAATATA
>NZ_LKBH01000305.1:0-25848 GCF_001402935.1 Acidiplasma cupricumulans
TTAAAAAAAATTTTATTATTTATTTTTATAATCATGCACAAATGAAACAATTCTTTTTAATGTGCTTTCCTGGGTATCTGGTAATACACCATGGCCAAGATTAAATATATAATTGTCATGGCTTTTCATGCTATTTAATATGTAATTTGTCTCCTCGATGGCTGCATTTTCATCATATTGAACAACATATGGATCCAGATTTCCCTGTATTCCTATTGTATTTCTAAGCATGACTCTGGCATCATTGATTTTTATCCGCCAGTCAACGCTTAAGAAATCAGGATTTATATCATTAAATTCACCAATCATACCTGAATTTCCTGTGGCAAAATATATAATAGGTATATTTGATTTTATCTCATTGATAATATCAAAAATATCACTTTTTAAATTTTTTTCAAAAATATATGGAGAAAGTGAGCCAAGCCAGGAATCAAAAATCTGTACTGCATCAACTCCAGCATTTATTTGCATTTTTAAATATTTTATAATCATATCCTTAATTAATTCTTTATAAAGTCTGAATTTTTTATCCCGTAATATTACACTTTTTGTATATGTTAAATTATTGTCAGATGACCCTGAGAGAACATATGAGAGAACGGTTATTATACCGCCTGAAAAACCGATTAATGGCACATCCTTGTGCCTTTCCTTGAATAATTTTATTGCATCAGCCGTTTTGTATTTTAAATTTTTTTCATCAAATTCTATTATATTTTTTAAATCCCTGTTTTTTTGATAGCCATTATATATAACCGGCCCGGTATTTGAAAAGTCAATATCATAATTCATGGCCTCAAGTGGGAGTATTATGTCAGCAAAGATAATTGCAGCATCAACTCCAAGCAGATCAACCGGTGAATATGTAATTCTTTCGGTAATATCAGGATCCATGCATATGTCCCTTATGGAAAGGTTTTTTTTAATTTCATTATATGATTTCATGTATCTTCCAGCCTGCCGCATGAACCAAACCGGTATTTTTTCTGATTCATGGTACCTAACCATGGATAAAAAATCATTCATGGTTTTACCCTTCTTACTGTCCTTGGATATGGTATGGAATCCCTGATATTTTTAAGCCCGCATATCCAGGTAACGAGTCTGTCAAGGCCAAGACCAAAGCCACTGTGCGGTATGCTGCCATATTTTCTTAGATCAACATACCAGTAATAATCCTCAGGATTCAGGTTATTCTTCTTAAGTCTATCAAGAAGCTCATTTAGGTCATAAATTCTCTCCCCACCACCAATGACCTCCCCATAACCCTCTGGAGCCAGCATATCATGGCATAGTATTTCTCCGGGATTTTCTGGATCGGGTTTATGGTAAAATGTTTTTAATTCCTCTGGATAATTTGTCACAAATATTGGTCTGTCAAAATGTATCATAATATTGTATTCCTCATCGGCACCAAGATCATCCCCATATTTAAGATCCATTCCAAATTTCTTGTTTGCCATTTCTATTAAATCACGGTATTTTATTCTCTCAAACGGTGCCCTAATCTTTTTTAGAACATTTATATCCCGGCCAATTATGTTTAAGTCCTCAGAATTGTTTTTTATTACCTCATTTACAATATATTCTATTAATTTTTCCTCATCTTTCATCATGTCCTCATTGCTGTACCATGCGGCCTCGCCCTCTGCATGCCAGTATTCTGCAAGATGCCTCCTTGTCCTTGACTTTTCAGCCCTGAAGCTGGGGGCTATTGTAAACACCTTCTCAAGGCTGTATATCAATGTTTCAAGGTAAAATTGTGAACTCTGTGTTAAATTAACCTTTTCACCAAAATAATCAACTGTAAATAATGTTGATCCACCTTCAGTGGCTGTGGATACAAACATTGGAGCCTGAACCTGATAATAACTGTTGTTATAAAAAAAATCTGCAAATGCCTTAAATACTGTGGATCTTATTTTTAAAACAGATGTAAACTCCCTGCTTCTTATCCACAGATGCCTGTTATCAAGTAAAAATTCCTCTCCAAGATCCTTTGTTATTGGAAAATTTTCATTTCTCTCATAAATTTTGTATGATTTAATTGCAAGCTCATATCCCGTAATGGCCCTATCATCCTTTCTTACTGTTCCTGAAACCTCCATGCTGCTTTCAACGGTCATTGAGGAAAGCTCCCTCATCTGATCCTCATTTAAATTATCTGAGCTGGCAACACACTGGATAATCCCGGAAGAATCACGAAGTATAATAAATGTAATCTTTCCAGAACTTCTGATTCTGTATACCCATCCCCTGATTTCTACCTCAGAATTTATGAATTTATCCGATAATATGTCATGTATTTTTTCCATTGCTACCCTATTATATCTTTAGATAAATATTTTTTATAAAATTAGTGTAAATGGCAACGATAAATTTAACATCTGAATTATTATTAGGATTTTATGGAGTATAACTGCTACTTGTGCAATAAAACCATTAAAACAGGGGAGAAATTTACCTTCACAAAGGAGGGTTCAGTGCATCTGGACTGTTTTATCTCAAATAAGAGGAAATCACTGGATGAAGGCAGGTTAGAATATCTAAGGACATTAAGCCTTATTCTTGATTACGAGCTAACATACCTTATACAGTTATTAAGCCTGCGCACAGATGACAAGGAATCACAGGAGCTTGTAAGAAAGAGAATAACAGCAATAGAAAAGGAAAGCGGGGAAACAACAAACCTTATTTATAATCTTTAAAATTTTTTAAAAATTATTTTTTATTTTTGAATTCGGTATAACCACATTTTCCACATGTATATCTATCCTTATGCTCTGCCAGAAAAACTCCGGGGCCACATCTTGGACAGAATCTTCTTTTTCTAACAACCTTATTATTTTCAACTGCATATAATTCTCTTTTTTCCATCATTTCACCACTTTCTCCTTTAATTTATTCCTTATAAGCTCATAGTCTGGCTCATAAAGCATTGCATTCTCCTTTTTATCATATATCTTGGCATAACCCTTTAATTCATCCTTACCTGTCTCCTGCTTATTTTTATCAACTATGATGAGCTCCTTATTAACCTTATAATAATTGGCCAGAAGATCCCTTATATAATCCCTGCTGGGGGTTATTCCGGAGCTAAAGGTCATTGTATATCTTATCTCCTTCCTATGCAGTAGCTTATTATCCTTCTCACTTTCAACATTAAAGTTTTTAACCGAACTTTCAGACATTTACATCACCCAATAATTTTTCTACATCATCTCTTATTGCCTTATTTACTTTTATATACGCCATGCCAATATCAGGAATACCGTATACTATTACTGTATTTAAATCTGCATAAAATATTATTGGTATAACGGCAAGGTCCTCCTCACCGGACACCTCTATTCTTGATGGTTTATTTTCAGTCAGTGCAGTTTTTATGGCGTTAATCAGATCAAGGCTTATTGTCCCTGCAGGATTTTTCACCGCTATGGAACCTTCAATGTGCTGAAATTTACCCTCATTACGCTTTGTTATGAGGTCTACAACCTGCAGGAAAATGTTTACACCATGGTTTTTTAAATTTTCTGTTGTAACGTCCCCGACTGCTATTATTTTATATTCTTTTGAGAGTTTTATGATATCATCAGGGCTTGCAATATTGTGTTTAAAATTCTTGATATGATCTATAATTTCCGGTGTAAGGACAATATCATGATCTAACTTTAATCGCATATATACCCGGTTCTTTAATATCGGCCTTTTTGGCTATTATCGAATTGGTATCGTTGATTATAAGAAAACCAAACCAGTCCTCCCTTGTTTTCTCATCACCGTGTACGGGGCAAACATCGTCAAGCGTTAATCTCTTACATATTCTACATGCCTTATATACCTTTTTCATTTTATCACCTAATTTTTGAGGTTATCATTTTTTATCCAGTCCTCCTTACCCAGCCCGGGTTGTTTGGCTGTTAACCCTATTTTGCTGTCTGATAGGGATGATGAACTTAAATTTAAGGAAACAATTTTTACCCTTATTTTGTCACCTGCCTTTAATAAAAACTTTGTATCCTTTCCTGATAATATCTGGTTATCAAGGTCTACATTTATTGAGTCATCCATGATCTGGCTGATATGAAGTAGCCCCTCGAACGGACCAAATTTAATAAAGGCTCCAAATTTTTGAATTGATTTAACAACACCATCAACTATTTCCTGCATTTTTGGATAATATGCAAGGGCTGTATACTGTATTGTTTGATAAACGCCACCATCACCATGGACTATGGAGCCGTCTCCTATTCTTTTGATGCTTTCCAGAGAAATAATATAGGTTTTACCAATACTGACATTATCTTTATTTTCTATATCAATTATTTTTCCCTCAAGAACTGACCTTGCAGCATCCAGTACAGCCTGATCATAATTTTCATTAAGCAACTCTGGTGGAACCCTTACTACATAACTATCTTCAAGTGAAATATACATTTTTATCGGATTATATAAAAAGTTATAAACTTTTCCTATAATAAAATCTTTAACATAATTCACCCCTAATTTTGAAGGATGAAATATTTTCATTATGCACATCTATTAAATAATACTCAGATTATTTGATGATGACCTTTTCTTTTTTGGATCATGGTTTATATTAAAAATTGTAAATATAAATTATTTTTATGCTGACATATCAACATTTTCATATGCACTTGGAATTACAATATTTAGCTCTGTTGGTGGCTACGTTTTTGATAAATACAATATTAAGAATGCATTTATTATAAGCCTTATTATATTATCATTGTTCTCATAATTAACGGGATTTATCATATCTATTATTGCTGAATTTATATGGTAATGTTCTAAAATCTGGTATATCTGTAATATTCAATAATTCCATGAACTCTTTATGGTTATTGAAGAGGTATTTAGACGACCTGTATGATACACTATATATCTTCAATATTACAATAATCTTTGCAATAAGTTTATTTTAATACCTCCCATTTTCTATCCTTCATAACTATTTTACCCTCCATTTGCATAATCAATGGGATAAATCAAAAAACGTTAATAATTCATAAGTGATTTCATAGTTATGTATCCTATAATAAGAATGAGAAGATACAGAAAAGATAGTAATATAAGATCATTATTTAAAGAATCAGAGATAAGGCCTGAAAAATTAATTATGCCTGTTTTTGTTGATGAGACGGAAAAAGATAAAAAGGAAATACCATCAATGCCGGATATATACAGATATTCTTTAAGCGCCTATGAAAATTATATAAAATACCTTGAGGAGATTGGTGTTAAAAGTATAATTCTTTTTGGAATTCCGGCACACAAGGATGAAACAGGTTCATCCTCATATGATTCCAATGGCATAATTCAGAAGGCAATTAGAACCGCAAAGCAAAATACAGATCTTAATGTTATAGCTGATTTATGCCTTTGCGAGTATACATCAACTGGTCACTGTGGAATAATAGAAAATGGCTATGTTAATAATGATAAAACACTTGAAATTTATCAGAAGGAGGCTTTAAGCTATGCCGATGCTGGTGTAGATATCATAGCCCCAAGTGGAATGATGGATGGCCAGGTCAAGGCCATACGTGAGGTTCTGGATAAAAATGGATACACAGATAAATTAATAATGGCTTACAGCTCAAAATTTGCATCTGGATTTTACGGACCGTTCAGGGACGCTGCGGAGTCAGCCCCACAGTTTGGGGACAGAAAATCATATCAGATGGATTATCATAATGGTGATGAGGCTTTACGTGAAATAGAACTTGATATAAAGGAAGGTGCAGACATAGTCATGGTAAAACCAGCACTGGCATATCTTGATATAATCAGCAGGGCAAAGAGACTGTTCAACATGCCAATGGCGACATACAGTGTTAGCGGTGAGTATACAATGATAAAAAATGCTGTTAAATCAGGATACCTGGGTGAAAATATTGTTGATGAGGTTTTAACAGCCTTCTTTAGAGCTGGGTCTGACTTAGTGATATCCTATTTCGCGGAGGATTATATAAAATCCCATGGTAAACACTAATTTCACCATTTTGTATTTTATATACATTTGAACCGAGAACTGTTCCATTGTATGCAATTAATTCAAGTGCAGAATTATTATAAATTATTTCATTTTTTATTAATGTTATTTTATATATTTTATAATCACCATTGGAATATATTTCTTGAGAATTAAATAAAATGCCATTGCTAATTGATTCATTTGCTATGCCTCTAAAATATAGCCTTTTGTCTCCAGAATATTTTACTGTAATATTAAATCCTGTTAATTTCCCATGGTTATATGTTGGCGATATGCTTTCAAACGTTACAGGGTCCTCATGATTTATGTTTATAAATCCCAGAACAATTATAATTACAAGGGAAAAAATAATAATATAATAAACAAATTTTTTGATTTTTTTTGTATTTATCTCTTTTTTTAAGTCGTTTTTATTAATATTGGCAATAGTTAGAAGCGATATCATGGTCCAGAATATAAAATATCCTGGAAGAACACGATAATTAAAAAGGAAAAATATGGCAGGAAATGCAAATAATTCATATTTTAATATATCATAATATTTTATGTAAACTATTATGGTAACCAAAAAAATTATAACCATTATTCCCGTGAATACATTAGAAGGTACATAAGCATAATTTAAGAATGATATCTGTGAGATGCCCTCACCAATGCCATAAATTTTAAGTGTTTCACTTGATAGGATATCTTTAAAATAAATGTATGGTGATTTAATGATAAAATAACCATTTATTAAGAAAAAGATTCCTGCGCCATATATTAGCCAGTAAAATGTTTTTTTAGGTCCGTGGGTTTTATAAATCATATAAATAATGTATGGAAAAACTAGGGCAGGAAACTGTTTCGCTGAAAGGGATAGACCATAGAATATTCCAGACAATCGGTAATTCTTCCTGAAAAAATATGATGTCATTAATAGTACGGCCCATAACAGTCCAATTAAACCCACTATTCCATAATAAAGTACAAAAATATTTATTAATAACCCAAAAAGGGCGTACAGTGCAATTTTTTTATTGCCATATGTTTTATATATTAAAAAAAAGGGTATAATAATTAATATAGATATAATAAAATTGTTATATTTCCCTATTAAAACGTATGGAACATATACCAAAAACGAAAGTGCCGGGTATCCCATTAAGGTAACAAAACTCCCATTCATTGTTGGTGTTGAAAAAAGCTGATAATTTATCATGTTAAAATGACTGAAAACAGAGGCTGTTACATAAGGTATATAAGGGTCCCTGCCAGACATAAACTGTATTGCCGAATAAACATCTATATAATACTCATCCTGCTGTATAAAATGCAAATAAAAATGGAGTGAAAAAATAATTATCAATACAATCAATGATAAAATTATATATATTGCCTTAAAATTTAAATTCCTATTTTCAAGAAAGTCGAGATTTAATTTTCCTTTATAATATTTATATGCAATAAAGGCAAAAACTGCAAGGATTATTATAAACAGGATGTGGGAATATGGCGCCTTTATGAATGCCACAGCAAGCAGGATAAGTATTAGCATTCCCATGAATATATATACATAAATTAACCTATCAATTATATTTGATCTGGCATTAATATTTGAAAAAAATAAGAAAATAAATGATAAAATCATAATAAGGAATTCTGCAATTATGGCATAAATATCAAGATAACCAAAGACCCCAAAAATTATGGATGTGGCAATTATTGAAAGGGCAGACCCGTAATTAAGTGTTATTCTTTTAATTCTGTCATCCATAATTACCACACAAGAAAAGAGGCTGTACTGTATGTTATTATAAATGCCACTATAATTCCAAGCAAATCGGCTATATAAATACTTACATTTTCAAAAATTGCAAAATAATAAATTAATAAATTTACGCCGTAGCCGATAAGATTAAAAATATTGTACTTAAAAAGCCTTTTAAGAAACATTCCGTGCCCATTGAAAGTAAATCTATTATTCATAAAAAAATTGTAGATAATTGATATTTCAATGGCAGGAATTATACTTAATATATTTCCAAGATATGGATGCAAGAGGAATAAAAAACCCTCATTAACAGCAATACCTGATAAACCTATTATGGAATATCTTAATATTGTACCACGCTTTAAAATTAGATAAACATAATCTTTTAAGCCTATTCTGGCCTTATTTCCAATATCAACACTTGAATAACCAACCTTAAAATTATTTTTTAATATATCTATATTTATATTGAGTGCATTAACCCTATCGTTAATTATTGAATTGCCGGAATCTTTTATAAATTTATATGCAGATTTTGAGTAAACATTTATGCATCCAATTAGGTACCTGCTTTTAATTGATAATGATAATCTTAGAATAAAATTTGAAAAATTTTTTAGGCCATCCGGTCTGCATTTAATTATTAAAAGATCAAAATTGTCATTTTGTGCCTCCTTAAAAAATTTGATTGCCGTATCCCCATCTATGTTTATATCTGATGAAAGTATATAATCAAAGTCTTCATCGTCTGTTAGTGCGGAATCTTTAAATTTTAAGATCATTTAAACATGGATATATTACCTGTTATTATTTTTTGTTTTTTTATTTTTTTCATGGGAAACTTTATAATATTCTATAAAATATGTAAATCAATGCCAATATATGAAAATGACGAACATGAATTTCTAAGCGCGAGGGCAAAAAAGATTGAAAATAATGTTTATATAGACGGCAATTTATTTTTAACTGATAAGAGGATAATATTTGAAAAAAAGGGTAAAAGACAATTTTTAAGGGCATCACCTGCAGTTACAGATATTAACCTTTTTTTGTATAATGTGGAAAATGCAACATTCGCCATACCAAAGTTTAGTCTTTTTACAAAGAAGATTTTAAGTATAGAATATTATAATGGTGATAAAAATCTTGTAAGGGTTGATTTTATAATAAAGGATCCTAAAAACTGGGTAAATAATATAACAAGGCTTGCATCTATTTCAAAAAAGGAATATGCAAACAATACAGCGAGAATGCAGGAGGATCAAAAGAGATACGAATTGGAGATGGCCAAGGCCAGGGCACCTAAGGCAAATATAGGCATGGCAGTATTTGGTGGGGATAAAAAAAATCAGGGGAAAATAAACCCAGGTGATTATATAGATGCAGAAAGCAATGAAAATCTTCCAGCAACAAATCTAAAATGCCCTAATTGCGGTGCAGATATAACAGATGATATGAAATACTGCCCAAAATGTGGATACAAATTAAAAAAAGATGATGAAAAAGATTGAAATTAATTTATTATTTCCGTTATTTTTTCTATACTTTGTGTAACCTTATTCCACAGATAGCTTTTACTTTTAAGGTAATTATAATCCTTACTTGAAATCTGCATTCTTTCTGATGATTCAGGGAGTTTATATTTTTTATAATCCTCTAATATTAATGATTCTATTAGAGTCTCCATAACAATAATATAATTGCTTTTATCCTTTTTAAATACAAATGGTTTGATCCCGGAAAATTTTTCCATAAATTTAGACATTAATATATTCAATTTACTGCCATCAAGAAAAAGGAATGCGTCTGATAATTTTAAATTGCATGCAATTATGGTGTCCCTATTCTCTTTTAATCTGGACATAATACCATATTTTTGTTTATTCCTTTTATAGTTTCTTTTTAAAAAAATATCAAATGTTTTTGATGGATAGGCTATAAAACCTGTACTGGCAACCGTCCTTACGAGCAGGTCGATATCCTCATATTCCATTAAATCACGCCACCCGCCATTGTTAATAATCACATCCCTATTTATTATAGTGAAATTTGAAATCAGGGCCTTTTTTTCATTCTGATTTATGAATTTATATATTATATCTGAAACACCTATGCTGTATTCAAGTTCAGGATTTAGTATTATTATATATTCACCACTGCTCTGGGCAACTGCAATACTTTTTGCCATTCCATAGCTGTTGAATTTAGATTTAATTATCCTTAAATTTGGATTTTCTATATCTATATCCTTTTCTGTAATTATTATTATTTCGTAATTAAACCCAATCTCCTCAGCAATTTCTATAATTTTTTTAAGGTTAAAAATAATGGAGTTATCAATGTCATAAACCACAGAACAAAAGGATATTTTTTTGGATGGTTCTGCCGTTATGCTTAATGTTCTTAAATTTGAAACTTCCATCAAATAAGAAAGTTTTATTTTAACTTAAACTTTGTTATTTTTATCCCTTCCATATACCTATGCCAAGACCTATTATGAACAGAACAAGTACAATGGAAAATGAAACAGAGTGTGTGAGGCCCAAAAGTTTTGGAACCATTGCTATATGGGAACTCACAAACGAGCTAATTGAAGACCCTATCTGTGAGGGCGACAATTTTGGAACAAAGGCAAATCCGGCATACCATGCTATTATGAATGCAATGATTATCAATATGGCCGATGCTATGCCTTTTTTTATTGCCAGCCCAAAAAATAGACCGTCGATAAAGGCAAGGATAAGTAATATATATCCTGAAATAACCATAAAATAGAGAAGAAAAATTTATATTTAAAGTTATTGAATTTTAAATGTATTTTTTTATATATTAATGCGTATAAAATGGCAATGATGTTTTTCAAATAAATTTATATAACGATTATATATATTTCTTTTGAAATGACGCTTATAGTAATGGGAATACTGCACCACCTGAACCTTAATACATCAATTGAACATGCCTCAGAAAATTTTGTGTATGTTTCAAAAAAGATACTTCAAATGTATTCAATAAAATCCGGGTGTGTTGTAAATGGTAAGCTTGTTGAAATCAATCCTGCAACAGATAATCCCACAGAGGTTGCAATGCCTGATCTGAGCTCAATTACAGGATTAAAGGTTGGGATGCTTTATTATGTTGGGGAGGGGGAGAAGGATTATCTGTTCTTCCCGTTAAAAACATGGAACAAGCTTGTTGATTTTGCCATTTTCCCAGAGGAATATGAATTAAAATTTGAATTTTATAATGTTGCGTGTAAGTTTAGAAAATATAATCTTTTCAACAAGGGCACTGTAATTGATAAGGAGGATAGAGGAAATGGAGGATCTTTATAAGATAAACAGAACCCTTGAAACGGCAATAAAAATGGAGGCAGAGGGGAAACTTGAAGAGGCCATAAAAAATTATAAGGAAGCTTATATTCATATGGTGGAGCTTGCCAGGGAATCAAAAGGCGCTGAAAGGAAAAAAAGGGCAGAACAGGCTGAGCAGATACTTAAAACATATAAAAGACTCGAAAACTCAGATGCTGGTGAGGACAGGCTCGAAAAGGGTAAAAAAATCCTTGAATCTTTAAATATTGAACCTCCAGAAATACCAAAAATTACCTTCGATGATGTTGCAGGTCTTAATGATGTAAAGAATGAAATTTTATCAAAGATAATATATCCAATGAGATATAAGGAGCTATCACAGGAGTATAATATCGAATTTGGAGGCGGTATGCTGCTTTTTGGTCCCCCCGGTACCGGAAAAACTTTTATTGTTAAGGCCATAGCAAATGAGGTTAAGGCAAACTTTATTAATGTAAATCCCTCGTCACTTTACAGCCAGTGGTTTGGGCAGTTTGAAAAAAATATTTCACAGCTTTTCAGGGCTGCATATCTGCTATCACCATCAATCATATTTTTTGATGAAATAGATACGCTGGTGCCCAAAAGAAGTGGAACAGAGTCCGATGCTGCAAAAAGGGGGGTTTCACAGCTTTTAACAGAGGTTGGTGGTTTAACGTCAGAAAAGGACAAGAATATCTTTATAATAGCAGCAACCAATAACCCATGGGCAATCGATGAGGCAATTTTAAGGCCCGGTAGATTTGACGTTAAAATATATGTTCCACCCCCAGACTTTGATGCCAGGGTAAAGCTGTTCCAGCTAAAGCTATCAAAAATCAAGCCTCTTGGAAATATAGATTATGAGGAGCTGGCAAAGCTTACGGAAAGGTATTCCGGGGCTGATATAGAATTCATATGCAAAAAGGCTGTTCAGAATGTGTTTATGGAGGTTATAAAAACGGGCAATAAAATACCGGTTACAACTGATGATATTATTTCTGTAATATACCAAATAAAACCGTCAATAGATGAAAGAATGCTGGAAAAATATCGGGAATATATGGCACAGTAATACAAAAAGTTTATTAAAAAGTATATATTTATATATTATGGTTTTTAAAATTGGCAAATCAGATGAGGAAAAAATTCTTGAAAAACGTTCAAAAATTAGCATGTTCAAGGCCACTGTAAACAGGCAAATAAGGCAGTATGAGAAGATTTTGGAAAAAAGCAGGGAGGATGCCAAACTTGCATTAAGGCAGAATAATATGATGAAGGCAAAATTATTTGCATCTTTTATGAACGCAATCCAGACCTCAATAAATGGCCTTAAGGATTATTCACTGCTTCTTGAAAGTGTCGACCTTAATTTAATGTATTCACTCACACTTAAGCAAACAAGCAGTTCTATTATTCAGAGTTCAGAGGCATTAAAGAGCAGCGAGCTGACCCCACAGCAGATAGCGGATATGTCAAAAAGTCTTAATGAGCTTACAAATGCACAGGAAAGGATACAGTCAACACTCGTGGATCAGTTTGACCAGATTAAGGATGCTGTGGAGCAAACAGCAAATATTTCGACAGCAAATCCAGAAAAGATTCTGGAATCTCTAAGCAGGGAAATGTCCCAGAAATCAGATTCAATGAGCAATACAGAAATGTCAGGTTCGGAATCATCAAAGGAGGATGAGGAGCTGAATAAACTTTTAAAGGAAATGCAGGATAACCCTGAAAAGTGATACAAGTGCGCAGCAAAAGAAATAATAAATTTGAAATAGAATTAAATTTATCCATTTATAAGAAGGAAAGCGCATTAAAAGATTATAAAAATAAGCTTAGGCGGATACTTTATGGTAAACCATAATCCTGTTTTTTGGGTTTTTAAAATACTGGTCATTTTTTGATCTTAATACGAAATTAGTAAATTTTATACATAATTCGTATATTTTAAATACTATGAATTAATTATGTTATGTTGGCATTATAGGTTAAAATGGACTTATAATGTTAAAAATGATATATGGATATACAAATGTTTATTAATAAAACATAATTAATAAACAAATACCAAAAAGGTGAAAAAATGGAAACGAAATGCAAGATATGTGGAGAAAAAATACAGGTGCCAGACGACTCAATGGCAGGAGAACTGCTGGAATGCCCTTCATGCGGCATGAACTATGAAATAACATCGATATCAGGTAATTCAGTTGAGATAAAACCTGCAGAAAATGTGGGAGAGGACTGGGGAGAATAAATTGATAAAAGCTGGTATTGTTGGGGCATCCGGATACGTTGGTGGTGAGCTTTTAAGGCTGCTTGCCAATCATGGTGACGTTGAGGTAACTGTTGCAACATCAAATAAGCATAAGGATGAAAAGGTTGCCAGAATACATCCAGACCTTTACGGTCTCACAGACCTAAAATTTACGGGAAGAAGCATTTTTGACCTTTTAGATGACCTTGATGTTGTTTTTCTTGCAGTGCCACATGGCACATCAATAAATTATGTACCACAGCTCATGGAAAGTGGGGTTAGAATAGTGGATATGAGCGCAGATTTCAGGCTGAGAGACCCGGATAAATACCCTGTATGGTATGGCTTTGAACATCCATATCCTGACCTTATCAAAAAATTTGTTTATGGAATGCCAGAACTGCACAGGGAGGAACTCAAAAATGCCAGGTATATAGCAGTGCCCGGATGCATAGCATCCTCATCAATATACAGCATTGCACCATTTGCCTCCCTTGACCTTGATAATAATGTTATAACTGTAGATGCAAAGGTTGGTTCATCTGGGTCAGGTGCTGAACTTGATGAGTCAAAGGTTTTTTCAGAAAGGTATAACTCTGTGAGGGCATATAAACCGGCAGGCCACAGACACACACCAGAAATTGAGCAGGAAATAAAATATGCAACAGGCAGGGATGTTAAAATCGCATTATCGGCACACTCAGTAAACATGGTCAGGGGTATACTGACAACATCAAGCATCTTTGCAAAAACAGATGAAATCCATGGCTGGGGGCTGTTAAGGGAATTTTATTCTGGCGAGAAATTTGTAAGGTTAATAATGGATAAAAAGAGCAATTTCAAATATCCTGATCCAAAGATTGTTGTTGGTTCAAATTTTGTCGATCTTGGTTTTGCAATTGATAGGTACATTAACAGGATAGTATCCTTCGGTGCAATAGACAATATGATAAAGGGCGCATCAGGAAATGCCATACAGTCCATGAATATAATGTATGGATTTAATGAATCAGAGGGTTTAACCGCGCCATCACTTTTCCCGGTGTAGAATATGATTGTGATAAAAATTGGTGGAAGCATACTTGAGAAGATTATAAATGAAAATGCGCTGCCCAATATTTTAAATAATATAAATGATGATATTATAATAGTCCATGGGGGTGGCAATTACCTAAACAAATACAGTGATGAGTTCGGATATGAACAAAAATTTGTTACGTCCCCAGAGGGTATAAAAAGCAGGTACACAGATAAAAAAACGCTTGAAATTTTCACAATGGTCATGTCCCTCATAAATGAAAAAATAGTACATTCATTAAGAAACTCAGGTATCAATGCACTGGGTATTAACGGTGTTTCAATTATTAATGCAAAAAGAAAGGATAAATTAATAATACTTAATGAAAAGAACAGAAAGATGGTAATTGATGGGGGTTACACAGGTAAAATCACATCTGTAAATTCAGATATTATTAAAAATATAGTTTTATCTGGATATATTCCTGTAATATCACCTGTGGCATATTCCCCCGAAAGCTATCTTAATATAGATGCTGACAGGGCAGCAGCATATATTGCAGGATATACAGGTGCCAGCACCCTTATAATGGCCACAAATGTTGACGGACTTTACTGGGATGGTACAGTGGTTGAGGACGCTGACAGCGAGTATATAAAAAGCATAATAACAAGTGTTGGACATGGCATGGATAAAAAATTAATGGCTGCAACAGAGGCCATAGATTTGGGGGTTCAGAATGTTATTATCTCAAATCCATTTAAAGATATTATGCATGGAACTGTAATTTCAAGGAAAACCCATGCAATGAAGATATAAATTAACAGGTGATGGTATGGAAAATTATGAGGATGAGTATATTGCAAATACGTATCAGAGATTGCCGGTTCATATTAAAAATGGCGAGGAGGCAAGGCTGTACGATGAAAACGGCAAGGAATACATAGATATGATGGGAGGCTATGGTGTTGCAATATTTGGTTATTCAAATGATAAAATAAAAAAGGCTGTTTGCGATCAGATGGATATACTTCCAATAGCCCATGCATCAGAGTATACAGAGGCCAGAAATAATTTTGTTAAAAAACTTGCCGATTCTGTTCCGGCAGGCATTGATAAATTTTATCTTGGCAACACCGGTGCTGAGGCAATAGAGGCTGCAATAAAGGTCGTAAAAAAGTCATCAAAAAAGCACAAGCTTGTGGCCATGACAAATTCATATCATGGAAAAACGCTTGGTGCACTTTCAATTACATATTCAAATAAGTACAGAAAATACTTTGATGACATATTAATAAAAGATGTGCAGTTCATTAGATACAATAATACCGATGATTTAAAGCTGCTTGAAAAGGATGATGATATAGCTGCGGTTTTCTTTGAGCCGGTTCAGGGAGAAGGTGGAATAAACATACCTGATTATGATTATGTAAGAGAATTAAGGGAAATTACAGAAAAAAACAACATAATATTTGTTGCGGATGAAATTCAATCAGGTCTTGGCAGAACAGGGAAAATGTGGGCACACCAGCATTTTGACATAACGCCAGACATAATTACAATAGGCAAGGGCATAGGTGGTGGCATACCAATGTCGGTAACAGCAGGCAGGCATGAATTCATGGATAACCTTGAAAAGGGTGAGCAGTCATCAACAACAGGTGGAAACCCAATAGCATGTGCAGCCGGAACCGCTGTACTGGAACAGCTCACGCTAGACCTCATAAACGACGTTGCCAAAAAGGGTGAGTATTTCAGATCAAAATTAAATGAATCATTAAACGATGTTAAAATCGTTAAGGAGGTAAGGGGGCTTGGGCTTATGAATGCCATAGAGCTTCGCGTAAAATTTTTGCCAGTACTCATGGATCTGATTAATAAAGGCGTTCTTGCACTTTATTCCGGTATTAACATTATAAGGATGCTCTCACCATATGTAATATCATATGATGATCTATCAAAGGCATCATCAATAATAGGCGAATCCATAAATGAATACTACAAAGAGGTCATAAAATGAAAGTCTCTCTTGTTTATGACATAATGAGGTGGGAAGAAAAATCAATAATGAAGGCCCTGCAGGATAAAAATGTCGAGGTAATGCTTAAGGATGTTAAAAACCTAAATCTTAACCTTGTTGAAAATAATGAAGAATGGGGTGATATATCACTTCAAAGATCCACTGGCTACTACCGGAATCTGCATTCAACAGCCTATATTGAATTCACAGGGCACAGGATTTTAAATGATTTTAATTCAACTGTGATCACCGGAAATAAAATGTTTACATCGCTTGTTTTATCCCACCATGGTGTGAAAATTCCAAAAAGTTTTGTATCGTTTTCAAAGGATGTTTTTCTAAAATCGTTTAATGAGGATTTTCATGGTACTGCAGTTACGAAGCCTGTAACAGGGAGCTGGGGCAGAATGATATCACTTCTTAATGATTACTATGCTGCAATGGATGTCATGGAATATAAGGATTATATGTATCCATTGTACCAGATAAATTATACACAGGAATATATTAATGAATTTGGCCGTGATCTCAGGGTATTTGTAATAAATAATCAGGTTGTTGCAGGAATTTACAGATACAAATCTGGTACTGACTGGAGAACAAATACAGCCCTTGGGGGCCGTGCAGAGGCACTAAAAATTACACCTGAAATAGAGGATATTGCACTAAAATCTGCTGAGGCCATAGGCCCTGGGATTTATGGCATAGACATACTTGAATCTCGGGATGGTTATTTTGTCAACGAAATTAATGGAAACACTGAATTTAAAAATACTGTACCGGTAACTGGCGTTGACATACCTGCCTATATAGCTGACTATCTTATACTCGAGGCAAGGAAATGAATACAAGGGACATGTTAATAAAAATGCTTGAAATATACTCACCAAGCGGGGAGGAGTATGAAATAGCAAAACTCCTTAGAGATTACATGGAGGATTTGGGATTTCCGAATCCGGTTATAGATGAAAAATACAATGTTGTTTCGGTAACAGGAAGAAATAAACCATCAATACTAATTTGCGGCCACGAAGATACTGTTCCTGGATTTATTGATGTAAAAATTGACGGTGATTTAATTTACGGCCGCGGTGCTGTGGACGCAAAATCATCCCTTCTTGCCCTAATGCTTGGGGCAAAACATGCATTAGATTCAGGATTCGATGGCAGAATCATACTTGCAGCAGCCTCAGGGGAGGAAAGTGATAGCAAGGGTATTAATTACATAGAATCAGGTTACGATAAAACCGACTACGCCATTTTTGGTGAACCGGGAGGCCCTGAAAATATCACTGCAGGATACAAGGGAAGAATACTCATGGAGATTAAAAAACACAGCAGCTCCCATCATGCAAGCTCATCATGGATGGAGGAGAATTCCATAGATTCTCTTATAAACCTCTGGATAAAGATCAGGGATAAATGGGGGAGTAATAAGGATTTTAATGATATAAGCGCGGGAATAACAAAATTTAACGGCGGGGAGTATGACAATATGACGCCTGAAAATGCATCAATGTTCATAGATATAAGATATCCAAAATCGGTTACAGAGAATGATATTGTAAGTGAAATTAAATCACTTGCCGGGGATTCCCGAGAATATATATTTAAAACACAGAACAGAACATATCCATATATATCTGACCTTAAGAGCAATCTGGTATCTGCATTCAAGGCATCAATTAAAAAGAACGGCATGGTTCCAAGATTAATATTCAAAAGTGGTTCTGGTGACATGAACACACTGGGCCATGACTGGGGGATACCTGTGGTAACCTATGGGCCTGGTGATACAAAGCTGTCCCACACACCTGACGAGGTTATTAATTACAGGGAAATAGATAAATGTGCAGAAATAGTAAGGGATTCATTAATTTATTTAAAAAATAATGTATTTAAAAATTAATTACCACCAAATTTTGGCGACCTTTTTTCCATGAATGCCCTGATTCCCTCCTTAAGGTCATTGCCACCGTAGAGCATTCCCATGGAAATTGATTCGAAATCCAGGTTAATTCTGGATGTTCCATATATTAATCTTTTGGCAGTGTAAACCGATGCAGGTGATATCCTCTGTGAAAGTTCCTCCGTCAATTTTAATGCCTGTGCCTCCCCATCATCATTGAATATTCTTGTTATTATGCCATATTCGTAGGCTTTCTGTGCATTTATTCTTTCGGCTGATAGTATTATATCCATGGCCCGGGAAATTCCGATTAATGCCGGAAGCCTCTGGCTGCCACCGTATCCCGGGATTAGGCCAAGGGATGTTTCAGGGAACCCAAGAACAGCATCGCCTGAAGAAACCCTTATATCACATGCAAGCGCGAGCTCAAGGCCACCCCCCAGGACATATCCCTTCAGGTAAGCCACAAATATTTTGTTCATTTTTGTTATTCTATCAAAGGTATTTTCCCCCTTTTTTGACATTTCCATAAATGCATAGGGGCTGTTTATAAACTGTGACAGATCCGCACCCGCAGAGAAATTGGTACCATTGCCTGTTATAAGCACGGCATGTATATCATTGTCAGCTGATATCCTATCAAGCACAGCATTTAATTCATCAATAAGCCCGGAACCTATAAGATTATTTTTTGTGTTATTTAATTTTATAATTCCTGTATTTTCATGCTTTTCAAAAATTATGTATTTCTGGGCAGTATTTTCGTCTCTGGCCTTTTCTGCCTTATGTGGTGAAAATGCCTCCTTTAGTTTTCCATTAATTATTGTACTGGATGGTTTAAACACATCAATTTTATATTTTTCATAGAGTGAATTTAGGGTCTTTAAAACATCAGAGGAGGATAAACCCTGGGCCACTGTTACCGGACCAAATGGCCTGTTCAGACCCAGTTTAACTCCTGTTTCAATATCATTTGGTGTGGCAATGCCACTCTCTATTAATTTTGTTGCCTCGTTTATTTCAAGTGAAAATACATCCATAAGGCTTATCTTTTCTGAGGGTGCCGCCTCCGGTATTACTGCCTTACCATTTTCCCACCTGTAAATACCAGACCCTGTTTTCATTCCAAGCTTTCCTGCATTAACGTATGAATCCAGGTTTTTGCATTTTCCATAATCCGGAGATAATTCCTGTGCATAATATTTTAAGGAATCGTATACGGTATCCAGGCCAACATAATCAAAAAGCTGGTATGGCCCCATTGGAAGGCCCTGAGATTTAAAGAATGCATCTATGCCTGCAGGGTCCGAATCAGAAAGCGCCATGCAGAATACTAGGAGTTCGGGTGCTGAAACCCTGTTGACAATAAAACCTGCCTCATCCCTCATAACCTTTATTGGTACTTTCCCTATGGCCTTTGCAACAGCCATTATCTCATCAATATACTTTTCATCTGTTTTATCACCCTTTATAACCTCAACAAGCTTCATTAATACTGGAGGATTAAAAAAATGCATGCCAAGAAGCCGCTCGGGTTTTTTAACAAATTCGGCCAGTTCGGTAATCCTTATATTTGATGTATTCGATGCTATTATTCCATCAGTGTAATTTGAAATTTCCGAAAGCACATTTTTTTTAATTTCAAATTTTTCGGGAACCGCCTCTATTGATATGTATGCTCCATCAACAGCATCCTTTATATTGTTATAATAATTAATGTTTTTCAGTGTTTTGTCATATAATTCCCTTGTAATTTTTCCAGAGGAAAGAAGTTTGGATAGGCTTTCATTTATTTCCCTTTTGGCCCTTTCAATAACCTCGGGATAAAAATCCTCAAGGTTGACACAATAACCGCCAAGCGCAAAAACCTCGGCTATACCGTGCCCCATTGTTCCTGCTCCTATTACTGCTATTTTTGAATCCATGATGTATTATAACGTTAAAAAATATATTACTTCCTATCGGGCATTTTGTTATTTCATTTAAATAGAAAGAAAATAAAAATCTATATTAATTAATTAACATCAAGCGTTAATGTTTAGAAAAGAAATTTTATTAATATTAAGACCATAAATGGAATATGAATAACTACAGGCTGACCATTAATGGTCTTTTAGAAGCTTCAGTTATGTCCAATAAAAATCAGGAAATTATTTACAGGGATAGGGAATTAACCTATGAGGAATTTTATAATAATGTGAAAAGGCTGGCAGGTAATTTGTTGCGGCTGGGTGTAAAAAATGGTGATAGAATTGGCATTATTGATTTTGATACCATAAATTATATGTATGCATATTATGCCGTGCCAATGATTGGTGCCACCCTGCATATGGTTAATATAAGGTACCCGCCAGAGATATTATTCTATACAATACAAAACTCCGAGGATAAATATATTATAGTTAACTCCGCATTCATGCCATTAATAATGCAGTATAAGGATCTATTTAGCTTTGTAAGCCTTTTTATTATTTACTCTGAAAATGGCCATGAAAAATATAACATGGATAATTATGTTTTTATGGATGACCTGTTAAAGGAAAATGATGAAAAAATCGATGAGCCCGATGAAAATTCCATTGCAACTCTATTTTATACATCTGGAACAACCGGACTTCCAAAGGGTGTTTATTATACACATAAACAGTTAATATTACACAGCATATCTTCACTGGCTGCATTATCAGATGATCCCATAAATTTCAGGCGCACTGATACAATACTTCCACTTGTTCCAATGTTCCATGTCCATGCTTGGGGAATACCATATTTTGCAATATTGAAAGGCATGAGATATATAGTCCCAGGGAAATACGACTGGCCAAATATACTTAATGCCATGGAGAAATACAATGTAAATGTATCTGCAATGGTGCCATCCATACTTTATTTGCTGTTATCAGAAAAAAACGGACCGTCAATAATGGGAAAACTTCATTTAAAAACCATAATTGGGGGTGCGGCAATAACCTCAGGTCTGGCGGATCTCGCTGAAAAATCAGGCATGACCATAATATCAGGTTATGGCATGTCCGAAACAGGCCCAATAATCACGCTTGCAACATATAATTCCATTATAGAAAATTCTGATGAAGAAACAAAAAAGGCAGTTAGGAGAAAAACAGGCATACCAATACCAATGGTGAGACTGAGGGTTGTTTCTGGAAACCATGACGTTGAAAAAAACGAAAATGAAATCGGTGAGATAATTTTGAAGGCCCCGTGGTTAACATCAGGCTATTTTAAGGATGATGAAAAAACTAAAAAGCTATGGCAGGATGGCTGGCTTCATACAGGAGACCTCGCGGTTATGGATAAATATGGATACATAAAAATTGTTGACAGGGAATCTGATGCGATAAAATCCGGGGGAGAATTTATACCATCCGTGATATTGGAAGATTTAATAAGCACGGTTCCAGGGGTTGATGAGGTTGCCGTTGTGGCATACAGAGACCAGAAGTGGGGGGAGCGCCCTGCTGCATTTATAAAAGGGTCAGCAGATGAAGAAACAATAAGGAAAAAGCTTAATGAATATGTGGATACAGGCAGAATTGCAAAATTCTGGATGCCTGATAGATATTATTTTGTTGAAAATTTTGAAAAGACAGGAACAGGAAAAATAGATAAGAAGATACTTAGGGAGAGGGTGAAATAATGGAGGATGCATATATAGTTTATTTTAAGCGTGTTCCGTTTTCAAGGGCCAGGCCAAATGACCCTGAAAAGGATGCATACAATGATTTGAGAATGGATAAGCTTCTATCGGAATTAATTAATTTATCCCTTGAGGAGACCAAAATAAATCCAGAGGAGATAGGCGATGTCATAACCGGATGTGCATTTCAGGCAGGTGAGAACTGGACATACGGAGGCAGGCATCCTGTGCTTTTATCAAACCTGCCATACACGGTGCCTGCAATGTCTATGGACAGGGCATGCTCATCATCGCTTAATGCTGCGGGGATAGGTGCCATGGAGGTCATGCTCGGGAAATCAGATATAGTTCTTGCAGGAGGCATGGAGCACATGACGCATGTTCCTCTTGGCATAAATAATCCATACATTAAACCTAATATGGAATTAATGGTAAATCCAAAATACGCAAAATACAATATGAACGTTTCATATAACATGGGATTAACTGCGGAAAAACTTGCCAGCATTAAGCACATTGACAGGGACGAAATGGATGAATACTCATATAATTCACATTTAAGGGCAGAAAAGGCATACAAGGATGGGTTTTTTAAGGATGAAATAATGCCTGTTGAGGTTAACGGCCAGGTTTATGAGAAGGATCTTGGAATAAGGCCTGATGCCTCTCTTGAACAAATAAAATCTCTTAGGCCGGCTTTTAAGGAGGATGGCATAATAACTGCTGGAAATTCATCAACACTTAACGATGGTGCATCTCTTCTGATGATAATGTCAGGAAAGAAGGTTAAGGAATACGGTTTTAAACCGCTTGCAAGAATTGTTGATTTTGCATCAGCAGGCGTTGACCCCACAATAATGGGTGAGGGTCCTGTTCCGGCCACAGAAAAGGTGCTTAAAAGAAATAAATTAAAGCCTGACGATATAGATTACTGGGAGATTAATGAGGCTTTTGCTGTTGTTGTTTTAAATGCTGTAAAGGCATTTAACCTTGATCTTGCCAGGGTAAACATTCACGGTGGTGGAATTTCCATAGGGCATCCACTCGGGGCCACTGGTGCAAGAATTGCCGGAACATTGGCACGTACATTAAATGATAAAAAGAAGGATCTTGGCATAGCCACATTATGCGTTGGTGGAGGGCAGGGATATTCAATGCTTCTGGAGCGTGTTTAAAATGTTTGAGGAACTTGATGATTACAGAAAGAAGGTAAGGGATTTTGGGCTCTCTGAATTTACAGAGGATCTTATAGATAGATATGATAAAACAGAGGAATATCCTGATGATATAAGGCTTAAGGCATTAAAATCAGGCCTTATAGATATGTCAAATCCGGCAAAGATACTCATCTCAATTGAGGAACTTTGCAGAATAGATGCTGGGCTGGGCATAGCGGCAACAATACCATATTTTGGCGGAGAGGTTATCATGCTTTATGGTAATGAAAAACAGAAGCGGATTCTCAATGATGTTTATTCAGGGAAATACATACTTGGCCTTGGTGTAACAGAGCCATCCGGTGGCAGTGATGTTGCTGGACTGAAAACAACAGCAAAAAAAATTGGAGATAAATATGTAATAAATGGATCGAAGATGTTTATTTCCAATGGAGGTATTGCAGATTATATAGTGCTTCTAGCGAGAACATCTGATGAGGAGAACAAGCATCACGGCCTTACAACATTTTTAATTAACACAAAATCACCGGGATTTGAGGCCAATAAATTGCATGGCAAGCTTGGTGTGAGGGCCACAAATACAGCAGAATTGAAATTTAATAATCTGGAGGTTTCAGTGGATGATGTTATTGGTGAGGTTGGTCAGGGATTTTATTATATTATGACATTTTTCAATATAAGCAGAATATATGTTGCCGCCCAGGCCCTTGGAATAGCCCGTGGTGCACTGGATAAAATTCTTGAATTTGTAAAAAATAATAATATTAAGGATGAATATACAATGTTCAAGGTTTCAGATGTATCAACACGCATAGAGGCGTCAAGGCAGTTAACATACAATGCGGCATCATATCTATTTAAGTTTGATCCAAAACCGGCGCTTACAAGCATGGCAAAGGTATATGCCGGAGAAACGGCCGTTTATGCCTCTGAACTGGCCATGGAAATTACCAAAAATGATCATAAAACACAGAGATTCTTTAGAAATGCAAAGATAATGGAGATATGGGAGGGAACAAGCGAGATTGAAAAGCTCATTATTTCAAGGCAGATATTAAAAGGGGGTAATTAAATGGAGGATGAATATAAACTATTAAGGGAAAACGTTGAGGAATTCGGCAGCACACTGGATGAGAAAAAAATAGAGGAAAATGGCATTGATAATAATCTCCTTAAAAAACTTGCATCACAGGGCTTCCTTGCCGCATTAATACCTGAAAATCTTGGTGGCTCAGGGCTTGATGAATCCTCATATAATATTATTCTGGAGGTGCTTTCAAAATACTCACCGTCCTCTGCATTTGAAATATTTTTAATTAATTCCATTGCATATCCGGTGCTTTCTGATGATTTAAATTATCTTAACGATGTTATTAAAGGTGATGATTTTATTGGTATATCTCTTGATAAAACCATAAAAAATAACTCTTTAGATTCTGTATTAAATGCAAATGGAAAATATACAATAATGTCCTCTGATGTGCCGGCCATAGCAGAAAACGAAAATTTTACTGAAAAGGATTTTATGGGATTTAAGGGCATAAGGTTTGGCAATGTCGGTATTAAAAATCAAAAAAATATAAAATCAAATAAAAACATAAAAAATTCAATAATGAATTCATACAGATCACTGGCCGCAATAAATCTTGGCATAATATCTGGATCGTTGCAAAAGGCACTTGAATACTCTGCTGTCAGGCAGGCATTTGATGTGCATTTAAAGGATTTTGGACCAATAGCATTTAATCTATCAAAAATGGTAGCCAGGGAAAATATCCTGAGAAACATTATTTACAGTAATGTAAATTCAGAATATGTTTTTGATTTCTCAATAGAAAATGCACTGGAAATATCAAAATATTCATTGAATGTTCATGGAGGCTATGGCTATTTTAAGGATTTCGGGGTTGAAAAATTTTACAGGGATGCCATGGCACTTAAGGCCGTATTTTATGGCAATGATTTTCTTGAAAATCTTTCAAAAAGAGTTTATGGGGAGAGATCTGGATTTATTTAAACACCCTCCCCTCAAAAATGTATATTTCTGATGTAAGATAACAATCCCTTTTCATTCCGGCCTTTCTGCAGGTTTCCTCAAGGAACTGCTGCTTATTAAAACCATATTCTATTGCAACCTGTGGCAAAAGAACCCCTGAATAAAATCCGTTTTTAACATATATACCATGAACACCAAGGTCTATTTTATCAATGTCTGTGTAATTAATTCTTTGGAGTTTTCCAAGTACGGTTATTTCTATTTCTATTTTATTAAATTCGGATAATGTAACCGGCCTGAACCTTGGATCCTCCGTTGCAGCCGCAACTGCCATCTCCTTTACAGCCTCCGCCAGCGGTTTTATGGAAAATATATACCCTATGCATCCCCTTAGATTTTTTTCCTCATTGATTGTAACAAAAACACCTGCGTTGGTTTTAAATTTTTCGGGTATTGCTGGAAATTTATATTCAAGCCCGAAATGTTTTTTTAGTGCGTTTAAAGCAATGTCCATTAGAAGCTTACCATCATCCTCTGTAAGGGATTCCAGAAATGAGTCCTTTTCAATTTCCATAATTAAATAATTACAAATTTTTTATTTAACCTTTTTTGCCCATAATATGGTTATTTTATGGAGATATCTTATAAAAATGGGGCTTATTGTAAAAATCATAAAATTTAATATCATACACTTTTATATAA
>NZ_LKBH01000306.1:0-7514 GCF_001402935.1 Acidiplasma cupricumulans
ATAATATAAATGCTTACATATAAATATACATAAGCAATTCGTAAAAACATGATTGGATTATATAAAAAAAACATCAACATTGTAACATTTAATTTCAATAAAATATTACCAGTTTTTTCATATTCAGTGGCAACATTCTTTTTAATGGACTTTGCATTTTTTATAGATAATATTGTTGATCTCTTGCATTTTACATATCTTGAGGCATTTATTTTACTTGGCATACCCTTTATTGGAAGAATGTTTACACCATTTATCTATGCACCACTAGCCCGCATGGGTGTGCCGAGGCTGGCCCTTTTCTCAATAAGTGTGATGTCCATAATATCCTTTTTAATTTCATATGAAAAAACCTTTCCGGAGATGTTCATAAGCAGGTTTTTAATAGGAATATTTTATGGAACTGCGACATCTGCAGCAATAGAGGTTTCATCCATTACAAAAAACAGAATAATCATAGGATTAACCATGGGTGGATGGGCCATAGGATGGCTTATCGCTGCCGTATTCTTTATGTTTTTGAAATCATGGTCTCTGGTTTCCCTAATAGGAATTGTCTTTGTACCCGCCATAATATTTTCTAAAAAACATAATGTTATATCCCCACTTGTTAAGAAGTTTCAGTTTGATTTTTCATTTAAAATCTTTATTTTATTCATTCTTGGCTTCACTCCAGCATATATACTTGAAGTTGTTCCATCATTTCTTGGTTCGGCATCCCTATATGAGTCAATAATTGCATATTCTTTTGCAGTTCCTGCATATATAATACTTCCATATTTAATTAACAGGATATCAATATATAAGATATTTTATGCCTCAGTTGTTATAGTATCATTAAGTGGAATTATCTTCTTCCTTACAGACGATATTGTACTTGCTGTAATATTTACTGTCTTTGGCCTTGGTATGATATCACTGCTTCCCATAATAAGCCGGAACCTGAATGTTGAGCCTAAAAAAATAGGTCCAAGCATGAATTTTGCGGCCGTAAGTGGCTTTCTGCTTCCTGTCATACTTCCAATCGGAATTGAATACATTAATATTATAGCAACAGTAATCTTATTTGGTATTGCAACAATAATTTTTACAAAATTTGAAACGGGTTCTAAATTCTGGAAAAACATAATATTATCAAAAAATATTATAAAACATTAAATTTATTACTTTATGTTATTTAGATCATCAAGATTATCTATATCGTATATGTCCTTCTGTGGTCTTTTTGGTTTTTTTATTACACCTACTATTAATATTATAAAACCGGCTAAACCTGTTATAAGGCCTATTATAACCATAACCCCATACCCCTCTATGGCAGATACCGGTGCATATTCATACTTTAAAGAAGGCTTTGTGGAATTGAACATAACATAGGTGTATGTGCCTGCAGGCATATTACCAAAAACCTTGTCCGATCCAACCGCCTCATAATACTTTGATCCATATTCATATTTCACTAGATTGGTTGAATTGACCTGGCTCAGATTTTTTGAATTAATAAGACCTGCATTTGATGGGCCCCCCTCAATTAATATTTCATAGCCACTTTTTAATGTCATATTTTCTGTAATATATTCTCCTTTTTTATAAAGACTAACTTCAGTGTGTGTATATTTTTGAACATTTAAGCCTGATTCATATGATCCAACAATGAATAGGGCCGCACCTATAACAAGAATAATTAGCCCTATAGACACTATCTTTTTATTCATAAATTCAATATGATAAAGATTTTATTTAAATTTTCCCACATCTAATTAGCAAAGCCATAATGCAATCAATTCTGATAACTATTAATCTAATCTCACCATCTTACGTTTTAATCCTATAAATTTTATTTCAAAGGCTATGGTTAAAATTATTTACCTGTATGGATTAACTAATTATGAAAAATGATATAGATAATTACATAAAAAGCATTCTGGAAACGGCACCATCCGAAGAAATGTATATAGAGGCGGTGCGTGATGTATTTAAGGATTTAATCAAGGAATATATTAGAAAAAAAATAAATGAAGATGAAGATTTAAAAAGGCAGATCGAGGATGTTCTGGAAGAATTCATGGAGGCCAGAATTAAACAATACGATTCAATGGCAAAAATGGCAAAAATAACAGCAAAAATAGGCATTTTAAGTGCTCCCAAAAATATTAAGGACGAGGCCATCAACGATTTCCTTAATACGTTTAAAAATGAAATAGATGAGATAATCAAAAGGACATTGTAAAATAATTATGGTATTTATTATATCTATGAAAATAGAGAACTAATCTTCCGATTTAAAGTCCTTTACTATTGTTGTATTTGAATTAAGGTCAAAAAGTGTCATTATTGCAGGATTTGGTGAAAAATTCATCATCTTCTGATATTCTGTTTGGGACTGCCATGTGGACGCATTTATATATCTTACACCACGGTAATTGCCCTGTGAATATGAATGGATATGACCCGTTATAAAAATATCGGGTACCTCATCTATTACATGGTAGTCCCTTTCAGATGGAATTATTGGTGTTTTTCCACCATAACGCGGTGCCAGATGCCTTCTTTTTAGGAGTTCTTCCAGAGCAGATCCCACGCTTGCATAGCTTGCCCCTGGCACAAGTTCTATCATATCATTTAAAGACATTCCATGGTATACAAGCACGTTTTTTCCCTCGAGCCTTAAATTATATGGATTTGGAAGCATAACAGTATTACTCTTAAAAAAACTGCTTATTTTCTTTGAAAAAATCGGCTGTGGCTCGGCAAGCCTCACAACATCGTGATTTCCAGGCATGATAAACACATTTACATCCTCAGGCACTTCGTCTATATATTCTGCCAGTTTTTCATACTGTTCAAGAGGATTAAGAACGTCAAGATCATTTTCCTGGCCAGGATAAACACCTATGCCATCAACAACATCACCGCTAAGTATAAGGTACTTTAACGATTCCGCCTCATCCATGGATTTTTTTATCCATGCGATCATTTTTTTAAAATCATTTTCCCTGAATGTTTTGCTCCCAACATGTATATCAGAAATGGATGCCACATACACAGGGGGTTTTTTCTGTTCATCAATCATTTTGTACGGTATGTCAGGCCTTATAATTTCATCTGCAAATAATACAGTTTCCCTTCCGGAATTTGAAACAGATCCAATTACCCCTATTACCTCATCCTCTATTATTAACTCATTATTTAATCCCTTATTTTTCAGCAGGAATACGTTTATATTATCATCAAGATCCTCAAGCAATAGTTTCTTATGGCCATTTTTGGTGGTGCTTACCTCGCTTACCATTCCAACAATCTTTACCTTGCCATATGTCTTTTTTGCAGTGCTGATTTTGTATGTACCACGCATTTCACTTGATTGTATTATCATTTTTCTAATTCTCTCATAGCGATCAACAAACATTTTTCTAAAATCCTCAACCGAACTGTGTGATTTAATATCTGGAATATAAACTTCGAAATCCATTTTTTCCCTTTTTGGTGTGCTTATTAGTTTAAGGACATCATTTTCAGTAAGATACCCGCTCTGAATAACCTCATCACTGATCATGCTTGGTATAAGATCGCCCATGCTTCTTTCAAGTATAATGTCCATTGCCTCCTTTGTTACCAGAATTCCGTGCTTTTGAAAATATTCAAGTATCCTGGTCTTGTCATTAAATAATTCCATTAATGGATTAATACATACTTACTTAAATGTTAATCGGTTATAATTCATAAATTCAAATTTAATATATATTATCAGGTTTTTTAAATATAAATTTGACTGTTAATCAATAATCTTATATACTGTTTAAATCTTACTTCACAATGTTTAGCCAAAAATTCTCAGAAATTAAAGAAGGATATACATTTGATGATGTATTATTAAAGCCCATTAAATCGCCAATAGAACCAAGGGAGGCGGACATTTCAACAAAACTATCACGGCATATACGTTTGGGTGTCCCAATTGTAAGCTCACCAATGGATACTGTTACAGAGGATCAGATGGCAATAGCCATGGCAAGGTATGGTGCTGTTGGTGTTATACACAGAAATATGTCAACAAACGAGCAAATTGAGATGGTTAAAAAGGTGAAAAAGGAGGAAACACTAATTATAAGAAACGTTATATCTGTTGATCCTGAAACGCCAGTAAACGTTGCAAGGACCATAATGATTACCAAAAATATTGCCGGCCTACCTGTGGTTTCTGGTGGGAAGCTTGTTGGTATTTTAACAAAAAGGGATCTTGAATTTTCGGATTCCTCAGGTAAAATAAGGGACATAATGACAAAAAATGTGATAACTGCAGATGAAAACGTATCAATAGAGGATGCAAAGTACATACTTTATAAAAACAGGATAGAAAAACTTCCGCTTGTTGATAAGGCTGGTAAATTAAAGGGACTTATCACGGCAAAGGATATTAAAACGAGGGAAAAATATCCCAATGCATCAAGGGATACAAACGGGCAGCTGATGGTTGGTGCGGCCATAGGCGCCTATGATATTGATCGCGCAATTAATCTGGAAAAGGCAGGGGCGGATTTTGTTGTTATTGACACTGCACATGCACATAACTGCAATGTAATATCATCATTAAAAAAAATTAGAAAGGAATTATCAATAGATATAATTGCTGGAAATATAGCCACTGCAGAGGCTGCTGAGGACCTTATATCTGCAGGCGTTGATGGTCTAAGGGTTGGCATTGGCCCCGGTTCAATATGCACAACCAGAATAGTGGCAGGTGTTGGTGTCCCACAGCTAACAGCCATTTCCAGTGTTGCTGATGTTGCTGTAAAGCATGACATTCCTGTTATAGCCGATGGCGGAATAAGGTACTCTGGTGACATGGTTAAGGCCCTTGCTGCAGGTGCATCCACTGTTATGCTTGGATCACTTTTGGCAGGTACAGAGGAAAGCCCCGGAGTTGAAATGATAATAAACGGAAGAAAATACAAATCATACAGGGGCATGGGATCAATAGGTGCAATTAAGGCCGGGAAATCGGATAGGTATGGTAAGCTTGGAAACAATGAATTTATAGCGGAGGGTGTTGAGGGATCAGTCCCGTACAGGGGACATGTGTCAGAAAATCTCTTCCAGTTCGTTGGGGGCATAAAAACTGGCATGGGTTATATTGGTGCACATAACCTTGATGAATTAAGGAAAAATTCTGTGTTTATCAGGATAACAAATAATGGTCTAAAGGAAAGCCATCCCCACGATATAAGAATAGTTTCGGAGCCGCCAAACTATCAGAATTTCAATTACTAGGCCTGAAATAAAGCGAATTGGCCATGGAAATTGGCCACTATTTACTCAAAATATTTATAAAATAATTTCTTATTTATAATCATGGATGAATCAGATATAACAAAGGCACTGTCCAGTAGGGAAATGACAAAGGAGGAAATAATAGAATTCTTTCTTGGCACACCAGATATGGTGGGTGGCACCAATGCAGATTATATCCGTATAGGATCACAGATTCTGCTGGAAAATAAAATAGAATTTATGATCAATAAACTTGTTACGTCAGGTAAAATAGGTACAAAAAAGAAATCAAACGGCATTATAGAGAACATTTATTATTTTGTAAAATAATCTTATTATGTTAATATATGAAATAAATATTCTGATTCATGAATGAAACATATATAGGAATACATGGTTATTCAACGCACACTCCTAAAATCAACGGTATAATAAAATTCAATCCTGAAAGTTTTATTGTAAATGAAATACCTGCTGATATTCAGAAAGATATAAATGGGAAATATACAATTTTAAAGGTAAAATTAAGGAACTGGGATACAAATAAATTTGTAATATTTCTCTCAAAATTACTGCATATAAGTAAAAAAAGGATAACTTACGGTGGAACAAAGGATAAAACTGCTATAACAACCCAGTATTTCTGTATTAATATTGAGAATAAAAACACTATTGATTATTTTAATTTAAATATTAAGGATGCCGAGGTGATGGAAGTATTTAGGTCAAATCATATGATAAGGCTTGGAGACCTGATCGGAAATGAGTTTATTGTAGAAATCAAATCAGATTACGATAATAATGAAAATATAAACAGTACAGTGAAGGAAATCTTTGAAAATGGTGGATTTCCAAATTTCTTTGGGTATCAAAGGTTTGGTTCATTTAGAATGAACACACACAGAATAGGCAGGCTGATCCTGCAGGGCAGGTATGAGGACGCTGTAAAGCTTTACCTTTACGATCCTGAGTTTGATAAGGAATATTATAGAATAGACTTTTTTCAGAGCCAAAATGTTGATGAGGCATTAAAAAATTTTCCAAAATATCTTTCATTTGAAAGATCCATTCTTGGTTATATTAAAGAGCATAAAACATATGCAGGTGCATTTAATGTGCTGCCAAAAAATCTTGCAATGCTCTTTATACATTCATATCAATCATTTTTATACAACAGGATTTTATCGGAGAGAATGAAAATCATAGAAAAGTTAAATGAGATTATTGACGGGGATTATTTTATGCCTGTTGATAAATATTTTAATCCTGATAAAAATAATATAATGAGGGCCGATAAATACAATCAGGAAAAGTTAAATCTTCTTTCAAAGGAAAATAAAATAAGGGCTGCAATTCCTGTAATAGGTTATAACACAAAATTATCATCCGGTATTGAGGGTGAAATAGAAAAAAAGATAATGTGCTCAGAGAATATCTCATTTAATGATTTTAAAATAAAGGATTATCCTGAGTTAAGCTCATCAGGAGATCTCAGAATAGCATCGGCACTCCCTGTAAATTTCTCAATAATAGGAAAAAATAAACTGCAATTTTCCCTTGGCAGGGGGATATATGCAACCTCACTGTTAAGGGAAATATTAAAAAATGAGGATTTTTAGATAAGGCCAACCTTCTGCAATTCTTTTTTGACCTTTATAACAGCCTGTTCTATCTCACTCTCCTCCTTGGCCCCGGTGCATACAACCTTTCCGGATCCGAAAAGGAGCAGAACAACCTTTGGTTCCTCAACACGGTATACAAGCCCCGGAAACTGTTCAGGCTCATATTCGACATTTTCAAGGCCAAGAGACATTGCTATATCTGTAAGGTTTAGATCAGATTCAAGATCATAAACAGCAACAATATTATGAACTATAATATCAGGGTTATCATAAACCTCTATACTGGCCTTTTTTAATTTTTCAATTATTATGTCTATTGTTTTTTTAACATTTTCCAAATTTTTTGCACCGGTGCAGTTTACCTTTCCGCTTCTAAAAATAAGCACCGCTGTCTTTGGTTCCTTAAGCCTATAAATCAAACCAGGAAACTGTTCCGGCTCGTATTCCGATCCCTCCAAGGCAAGGGCAATTTTGCTAAGGTCAAGGTGTTCAGCAAGTGATGTTGATGCAACTATATTTTCAATTGTAATTTTCTCCATTTCACTCATATTTATCCATTCTTTATATTTAAAGGATATATAAAGGTTTTAATTTTTTAATGTAAAATTTTATAAAATATGA
>NZ_LKBH01000307.1:0-6892 GCF_001402935.1 Acidiplasma cupricumulans
TAGTCATCTCTTCTTACAATGTTTTTTGGACTTCCATTAAGAAAGTTTTTTATATTCTTGCAGGCATAAATAAACTGCTGTTCGATGTTATCTGACATGCCACCTATATGCGGTGTTATGATCACATTATCAGGTATTTTTTCATTTATTTTTGGTTCATCCCACCAGACATCAGTGAGATAATATGCGCTGCTATTATTTAAAAAATCAATCATGTCACTATGATTCACTATTTCAGCCCTGCCGACATTTATTATTGCATAGCCATTGAACTTTGAAAGCAAACTTTTATCAACAAAATTCCTTGTATATTTATTTAAAGGCAGTGATATTAATACAAAATCGGATAATTTCATTAATTCATCTGGCATCTTAAACTCAGATATATCATCAGGTTTATAGGTTCTTGTATATGCTATTATTTTCATGCCAAATGCATTTGCAAGTCCTGCAACATGTCTTCCAATTCCACCATATCCAAGTATGCCCAGGGTTTTGCCGTTTAAAACAATGTATGATTTATCATCAAGCCTTTTATAAATGCCATTGTGCAGCTCTGTATTTGACTGGCAGATTTTTCTGGTAAATGCAAGCAAAAGTGCCATAACATGCTCTGATACCGGCACAGACCATGCATCGGCATTGCTTGCCATCTTTATGTTTTCTGGTATTAATGAGAAATCCACATGGTTCACACCAGCAGATACGCTCTGCATAAATACTGTTTTCTTTGACGGTTTGGGCTGCCCTATGAAGAGCACTATGTCGGCATCATCAGAATATCCAGAAACGGTTTCGCATCCTGTGATTTTTCTGCATATTTCATTCATTTTTTCTTTTATTGAATTACCCAATATTGGGGTGTTAACCTGTACCGAGATTTTCATTATTGCATAGTTTATTATTGTTTTAAAAGTTTTTGAGGCAGGAAAATATTTTGGGGTTTTTATGGTTAAAGCAGGAAAACATGGCTTAATCCATAGAAAATTCAGATATTATCATGCAATAATTAATGTTTTGTTAATCCCTGTTCAGTGAACATGTCATGCAGTGCGCCCCGCCATACCCGCCGGTAATCTCGCTTAAATCTATTTTAATGACATCTATGCCGGCATCAAAAACCTTTTTGCTGTCCGGAAACATTCTCCCTGAATTCTCCATGTCGTGAATTGCAATATTTTTTGTATAACTGTCAAGGGCATTTGTTTCAATTAATTTTTTTAGAACCTTTCTTGAATCCACGGCAATTATTTTTCTGTCATTCAGTGTTAAAAAATTTGATGAGTATGCAATTTGCTCGCCAACATCAAGGTCTATAACATTAAATTCCTTGGATTTTATGTAATCATATAAATTTGTTTCATGGTCCTTTTTATAACCATCCCCGGTTTTTACATAAACATCTCCATGTGCAAGTTTTGCAAGGTGCACCGATGTTATCGCAAGGCCATCACCGGCAATGTTGAAATACGTATCAAGGTGCATGTTTATCATGACATTGCTGGCATCAGAGAACTCATATGCAGGATTCCTGACAATCATAATCTCATCGAAATCAATAACGCCAGACCCAATGGCCTCAATGGCACCTGTAATGTCCGTTCTATTCCCTGTGCCTATGAGGGCAAAATCGCCGGCAGGGATAAAATCACCACCCTCGAAAAAACCATCATTAATTTTATTTACATTTTCATTGTATATATCCTTAAAGATAAACTCCATAATTTCAGGTTCAGCATCCCTCTGGCGCATTCGCATTCTTCCCATCAATATGCCGCTGGAAACTGCCTGCTGGTCTCTCATAAAATAGAGATTGGCCAGTGGAAGATTGGAATCGACAGTCGGATACTTGAGGGAATTAATATAATTATCCAGATTAATTGAAAATTTCATTAAAATTGCATTAAAAAGTGATTCTGAATCAATATGATCTATGTTTTTTTCCAGATAATTCCTTGCTTCAAGTGCGGCCCGCTGGTTGCCTGAAAAGTTTATTTTAGACAGTGCAATATCCTCCAGTTTTTTCCTGAAATTCTTATCATCCTCTGATTTTTTAATTACAATATCCTTTAAAATGTCCACATGGACACCATTTTCCCTGAGCACATTAACAAGATTCTCATGCTCTCTTACAGCCATTGAATATTTAAAAGGCCTCTCAAAAAGAAAGTGTTTTGGGGCAAAAAGCGCATATGTTACCTCATTGCCCGGGGAGTGCATAACCACATTTTTTAAACGTCCCCATTCCCTGTCTATTTTCATGTGCTAAAATAATATATTGTCTATTAAAATTTTGGTATGAAAAATAATATTTAATAATCTTTTATTTTAAATATGGATTATTTTTTATTTCTCAGGTATGCATCATCCCCTGTTATCCAGTCTGTTCTTATCGGTGAAAATATATCAATATCAAGTGTGTCCTCAATGGCGACTGCCTCGTGCTTAACATTTGAAGGTATTCTTAAAATTTCACCCTCTCCGACGGTAATTTCAGAGCCATTTATCCTGAATTTTAATGCACCCTTCATAATCCATGTCATCTGCTCATTTTCATGGCTGTGTTCAGGCACAACAGCACCCTTTTTTATCTCAAGCCGGGCTATCATTACTTTATCGCCGTAAATCATCTGCCTTGATAACAGGTCGGTAAGGTTTTCCTTTTTAACACCATCCCATGTAAATTTTGTTAATTCAGTCATTATTAATTGTAAACCATATCATTATAAAAACTTTATGAGAAAAACTTTTTCATTTATTTACCAATTTTTGGACTAAATAAAATTATTAATACACCTTATAACATTAAACATCATGATATCTTTAAAAAACAAAAATGGTATAGTATGTGCTGGAAGCAGCGGCATAGGTGCGGGTATTGTATCGGTTCTTGCATCATATGGTGCAAATATAACCACATTTTCAAGAAACACTGATAAATTATTAATGGTAAAGAACGAAATACTTAATAAAACCGGAAATGAGATTAACATAATAAAGGCTGATCTTTCCAGTAAAAATGACTTATTAAATGTTATAAAATCCTCAAGGGAAAGGTATGGAAGCATAGACTTTCTGGTAATGAACTATGGAGACCCAAAGGTGGATGAATTTTTAAATCTTTCTGATGATGACTGGGAATACAATATAAACATGATGTTAATGTCAACGATTAATCTCACAAAATGGGCCCTTGAGGATATGATAAAATCAAAAAATGGCAGGATTATCTATGTTACCTCCATGACAACAAAGAATCCCCTAAAAAATTTTGCCATATCAAACACATTAAGGTCAGGCATAGTTGCACTGGGAAAAACATTATCAATAGAGCTGGCTCCAAAAAATATAACAGTTAATTCAATTTCACAGGGATATTTTTACACTGACAGGCTAAAAAACATTATAAGGAAAAATGCAAGGGATTTAAATATTGATGAAGCTGATGCAGAGAAATCAATACTTGAACAGATACCTGCAGGGCGTTTTGGTAATCCCGAGGAAATAGGCCATCTTGTTGCGTTTTTATTATCCGATGATGCATCGTACATAACTGGAACAAACATACAGATAGATGGCGGGGCGGTGAAATCAATTTAATAAACATATTTTAATTTTAATAATATTAAAATATTATTTTTTAATGTAAATCCATATGATACCAAGGGTAATGACCGTGGCCAGCACGGATTCAGGCGGTGGGGCTGGCATTATGGCGGATTTAAAGACTTTTACCGCAATGAAGGTTTTTGGCACGGCCGTTGTTGTTTCACTAACCGCACAGAACAGTGTTTCTGTTAAATCAATTTATGAACTGCCAGTATCATTTATAAATGATGAGATGGATGAAATTCTTGATGATATTGGCACAGACGCCTCAAAAACCGGCATGCTTTATTCATCAGAAATTATAAACGCCGTTTCTGAAAAATTTAAACAGTATGACGTAAAAAATATTGTTGTTGACCCTGTTATGGTTTCAAAAACCAATGTCAGGCTGCTGAGGGAGGATGCAATAGATGCCATGGTTAATAATCTTATGAAAATATCATATTTAATTACGCCAAACATACCTGAGGCCGAGGTCATATCAGGTCAAAAAATAAACAATGCAATGGATATAAAATCTGCCGCAAGGGCAATTTATGAGAAGACAGGCACCAATGTACTAATTAAGGGCGGCCATTACAATGGATATTACTCAGATGATATTCTCTATGACGGCCATGATTTTTACAGCTTTAAGGGTAAAAGAATAGAAACAAAGAATACACACGGCACCGGTGATACATTATCAGCATCCATAGCATCATATCTGGCAGGCGGCCACAATCTTTATGACTCTGTATCCATGGCCAAAAAATATATAGAGGGTGCGATAAAATACTCATTTCCCATGGGAAAGGGTTATGGTCCGCTTAACCATTTCTGGATGATAAAATGACAGGAAAAATATCCAAAAAATTTTTTGATGAGAATATAATATCAAGACTCGGTTCAGAATCAGATGACATAGTGGTTAGGCCTGAAAATGGTGTGGATGTTGGCATTATAAAATCGGGTGATAATTATATAGCGGTGACGACAGACCCCGTATCCATTAATATAAACTTTGGGCTTGAAAGGGCTGCATGGTTTGCATTCCATATACTTTTATCGGATCTTTACACCGCCGGCATGAGGGGAGGATACATGAGCATAGACCTTAATTTACCCTTAAAGATGACCGATTCAGAATTTAAAATTATCTGGGATGTAATAAACAGGGAATGCGAAAAATATGGAATATCCATTATAGCAGGTCATACAGCAAGATATTCAGGGACAGATTATCCAATGATAGGCGGTGCAACACTTTTTTCCATAGGCAAAAAATACATTACAACAAAAAATGCCAGGCCTGGAGACAAAATAATACTTGCCGGCAGTGCGGCCATGCAGACAGCATGCATGCTTCTTTATGCATTTCCGGAATATTCAAAAAATAAACTTGATGATAACACCATAAATGAAATAAATAATCTATTTTATAAACTTACATGCGTCAATGCCGAGATCATTTCAATTAATTTTGGAATATATAATAGGGTCACATCAATGCATGACTGCACCGAGGGTGGAATATTAAATGCGGCATATGAGATAGGCATGGCCTCAGGCAACGGCATTTATATAAATGCTGATAAGATTTTAGTATATAATTCTGTTAAAAGAATCTGTAAAATTTTTAATATTAACCCATTAAGGACAATAAGCGAGGGGACACTTCTTATAACTGTCAGGCCGGAATATGCCGATGACCTGATTTCACAGTTAAATAAGGGTGGCATAGATGCATCAATAATTGGTGAGGTTCTTGATAAATCCTCCGGCATTAAAATGGATTGCATGGGCAAAAAAATTGATATAAATCCGGAGGACGATCAGATATGGACAGCGCTTGAAAAATATAGGGAAATGGGGGTAAGATAATGGAAATTAAGGGTTTATATCTGGTAACTCCTGATTATTATAATGATAAAATTTTTGATATAACAGAAAAAGCGCTTAAAAACGGTGCAAATGTATTGCAGTACAGGGATAAAACAAATAATTATAAAATCAGGATGTATGCAGGGAATAAATTTAGAAAACTTGCCGATGATTATGGCATTCCATTCATAGTTGATGATGACCCGGTGTTAATGGAGATTATTAACGCTGATGGCGTTCATATCGGCAAGGATGATGTGCCATTTGAATTTTTAAAGGAAAAATATAGGGATAAAATCATAGGGGTATCAACATACGGTGACATTGACCTTGCATTAAAATACGAAAAGCTTGGTGCAAGCTATGTTGCCTTTGGATCCTTTTTTAACACCACAACAAAAAAGGATGCAACAATGTGTGATATAAATATACTTAAATATGCCAAAAACATTAAAATTCCTGTTTTTGCCATAGGCGGAATCACACTTGATAACGTTGATACGCTTTTAAGGTATTCAATTTCCGGCGTGGCAGTGGTTTCTGCAATATACTCATCAAACGACCCTGCAGCTGCCACCACTATGTTCATACAAAAATTAAAAGAATACAATAAATTATAATATTATTTATATATTGCCTCTTGGGTGCATATAAATGAAGATTGAGCAGGCCATGATCACACAGCTGATGGTTCTTTTAAATGTCAAAAATGGGAAGTACCGGCCATCAGAAATATCAAAGGAACTTGGCATAACACTCCAGGGTGTTGTTTACCACATGAAGATCCTAAGGGATAAGGGCTATATAGGAAGTGACAATAAAATTACCAAGGAGGGTTTTGACTTTCTTTACAATGGCCTGAATACAATAGAGGATTTTGTTCACAGCAGCCTTATAAATATAGATGCCTCACTAATCTGGGAGGCAATTCCGGATAGGGACATAATACCCGGGCAGAAGGTGTATTTATACATGCAGGATGGCTATCTTCATGCATCACCGGATGTTAAAACAGGATCATACGGTGTATCATGCACGAGGAGCAATGCTGGAAAATGTGCCGGGATTACAGGGGTTAAGGGGTTAATAGATGTTAAAAAGGCAAAGATAACAATAATGCTTTTAAAAAATATTGAAAAGATAGAAAATCTGTGCGATTATGAAAAAATTATTTTACAAAAAGTGTCCTCTGTGGAATATGACCTTGCCGGGTCCGTGGGGGAACTTGCATACACAGTATTAAGGGACGGTGGAATTAAGAATAACCTTGAATACAATGCCATAGGTGCAGGCTTTGAGGCCGCAAAAAGGGGTTACAGCACTTTAATATTAATATCTGACAGGTTATTCCATTTCACCATAAATGATATAAGGGAGTTGCAGGCAAAAAATCCTGAAATAGAAATAAATTATATACATA
>NZ_LKBH01000308.1:0-6773 GCF_001402935.1 Acidiplasma cupricumulans
CTTATGTGATATATATTTTTAGGAATCATTATTTATTTTGCCAAAATGCTAATAAATAATCATAAAAATATATATCACATAAGTGTATATGGCTATATGCAGGATGAAGAGGCCGTTTTAGAAAGGCTTAAAAAGGAAGGTATTGAATTTTTGCAGCTGCAGTTTACTGATCTTATGGGCAATGTTAAATCACTAACTGTCCCAAAAAATAGGTTTGAGGACGTAATATATAATGGCATAATGTTTGATGGCAGTTCAATTCTTGGATTTAAAGAAATTCAGAATTCAGATATGAAGGCAGTACCTGAACTCTCATCTTATATACTTTTAAGCAATGAAAATTATGCAGGTAAAACTGTAAGATTTGTTTGCAAGATTTTTAATCCAGATGGAACAAGATTTGAGGGGGACCCAAGGTATATACTTGAAAGGCAGGTTGAAAGACTGGCAAAGGAAAATAAAACATATTATGTTGGTCCTGAGCTTGAATATTTTATTTTTGAACAGGACGAGGATGGAAATCCAACAGTATATCCAAGCGACCTTGGTGGATATTTTGACCGCGAACCCCTTGATAAATCCTTTACTGTAAAACAGGAAATACTTCAAAAACTTGAGGCTGTAAATTATTATCCAGAGGCATCACACCATGAGGTGGCATACGGTCAGCACGAGATTGATGTTAAATATTCCACAGCAGTTGAAATGGCCGACAGGATAATTATAATAAAAAGCATAGTCAAAGAAACAGCCAATGCCTATGGATACCATGCCACTTTCATGCCAAAGCCCATCAAGGGAATAAACGGCAATGGAATGCATGTACATCAGAGCATATTTTCAGGTGATGAAAACCTGTTTTACGATGAAAGAAATAAATATGGTCTCAGTGAGTATGCAATGCACTACCTTGGTGGAATTCTCCAGTATGTACCAGGTGCAGCACCGGTACTGGCATCAACAGTAAACTCATATAAAAGGTTAATACCTGGATTTGAGGCGCCTGTATATATTGCATGGGCAAATAAAAATAGGAGCGCACTTATAAGGGTACCGCATGCAAGCCCCAAGGGCAAGAGAATGGAATTAAGATTCCCGGATTCTGCAGGAAATCAGTACCTGCAATTTGCAGTAATCCTTGGCATGGGCCTTGAGGGAATAGAGAATAAGATAGAACCACCAGAACCCGTTGAAAAGAATATCTTTGAAATGAGCCGTGAGGAAAGAATTAAAAACGGTATAAAGTCGATGCCAGGGTCTCTTGGTCAGGCACTGGATGCATTCAGGGAAAGCACACTTATGAAAAAGATCCTTGGGGATTTCATGTATGATGAGTTTCTGAAGGCAAAGGAGAAGGAATGGGAGGATTTCAGATCACACGTTACAGACTGGGAAATTAAAAAATATTTAGATCTTTATTGAATTACATTTATATTTATATTTTCACCGCTGGTTATTTTTATGTTATTTATATGCATTAAATTTTTTATTATGTAACCATATCTGCCTATTTTTTCTGAATCTCCAGTAATATTTAATGAATCTATCGGTGCTGCCATTGATATTTTTAGGCTGCTTTTTAGTGCCCTGATACTATTTATAACAGAAATTATGTAATCTATATCATTTTCCTCATTAAATAGGTATTTATCATCATATTCCGGATATTTTTCAAGGGCTATGCTTATCGAATCAGGATGTATTTCGTGATATAATTCCTCTGTTATAAATGGCATAATTGGTGAGTACATTTTTAAAACATTTTCCATTATAAGGTAAGAAACTGCAATATTCTCATTTCTGTATTCCTCATTATCATTTTTGATAATTTCAAGGTAATTGTCACAGTAGTTGCTCCAGAAGAATTTATCGAGTGCGCTTCTTGCCTTCATAACCTCATATGCATCCATGTATTCTGTTACTTCCCTGACAGTTTTTTCATATTTGGACATTATCCACTTATTTACCGGAGATTTTATTATATTAATATCTCCCTGTATTTTTCCACCTGATATTATTTTTAGAAGATTTAATGAATTATAAAGCTTGATAACAGTTTTTTTGCCCCTTACAAGATCCTGCTCCCTTAATTTTATATTTTCACCAGGCATTGTGGTCGAACCCCAGAATCTGAGCGCATCAGCACCATATTTCTCTATTATATCCTTTGGCTCCACTATATTTCCCTTGCTTTTACTCATTTTCTGTCCAAAAGGGTCATAAACATTGCCGCTTATTGCAATTTTTTTCCACGGTATTTTATTGTAATGCAGGTAGGATCTTAATATGGTTGTAAATGCCCATGATGTAATAATGTCATGCCCCTGAAACCTGACATCCATTGGATACATATCCATGGAATTTATATGCGTTAAATATAACGTTGGGCTTATTGAAGATGTGGCCCAGGTATCCATAACATCCCTTTCAGGCTGAACATCATCAGAACCGCAGGCGGGGCATTTAATATTTTTATTTACAAGCCTGGGGTCCACAGGCAGATCCTTTTCATCTGCATAAATTATTGTTCCGCATTTATTGCAGTACCATACAGGAAATGGTATGCCAAAATACCTCTGCCTTGAGATGCACCAGTCCCATCTAAGTCCATTTACCCAGTTATCATACCTGGTTTTCATGTATTCCGGTATCCATTCTATTTTATCTCCAAATTCTAATAACTCCTTTTTTATATCTAGGTCTTTTATGTACCATTGTTTGCTTATACCTATTTCTATTGGGGTTCCACATCTTTCATGCGTATTTACTGAATGTTTAATTTTTTCTATTTTTATTATATAATTATTTTTTTTCAGCTCTTCAATAATTCTCTTTCTTGCTTCTTTAATCCCAATATTATCTAAATACCTTGAATCATTAAGTTTATCGTTCTTTAATATTATGCGTGAATCCAGATTATACTTCCTCCAGAGTTCAAGATCATTCTGATCACCAAAGGTACAAAGCATTTCTGCACCAGTACCGAAATTCATGTCTATTGATTCATCTGACATTACCGGAACCTCATTGCCATAGAGCGGCACCTTTATTTTTTTTCCAATTATATTCTTATACCTTTCATCACCGGGATTAACAAACACAGCCACACAGGCACCAAGCATTTCCGGCCTTGTTGTTGCAATCTCTATCCCATCAAAATTAATGTAAACCAGGTCGGTATCTATTATTGCATCCTTCATCTCTATCTGTGAAATGGCAGTTTTACATGTTGGACATCTTATATACGGCGCCTCAGCCCTGTAAGCCCTTCCAGATCTGGCAAGATCCAGAAATAACTTCTGGGACATTTTCATTGAAAAATCAGATGATGTGTCTATATAATCGTTAAATGATGCACTGAGGCCTATTGAGTACCATGCATCTGCAAGTTCAAGCTCTGCCTTTTTGCTCTCCTCCTTGCATATTTCTATATAATCACCTAATGGTGTATTTTCTATTGTAACATTCCTTGTTTTCTCCACGTATCTTTCTGTTGGTAAACCATTGTCATCAAATCCCCATGGATAAAATACATTGTAACCCTTCATTCTTTTATATCTGGCTATGAAATCCTGGTGTGGATAGGAATAAGCATGTCCAAGGTGCATTTTACCCGAGACCGTTGGTGGTGGTGTATCTATTGAAAAATTTTTATCGCCCTTTGTAAATTTAAAAACATTATTTTTTTTCCAGTAATCCCTCCATTTATTTTCCATGGATACTATGTCAAGCATATAAACTAAATCATTATCTTAATTAAATATCTTTTTAACGAATACCAATGAAGGGTGGCAAAAATATAATATAAATATAAACTTCTATAAAGTATTATAGAAATATTTAAATAAAACTTTGTAATTAACTTTTTGGAGGTGTTCTCTATGGTTGATGATGTAATTATGGAAAAGAAAGCATCTGCCAAAAAGGACGCCGGCTATGGTATAGAGGAAAAGGATGTTGAAACATATACCATGCAGAATCTTAAGGACATAGCCAAAGAAATAAGCATGACATGGAAATCCCATGGATTTACCATCGGGGATGTTAAGGGATTTATGCCATACTTAATGGCTGAAATATTTAACCAGTCTGGAGAAACGGATAATGAAATACTAGAATATATTGACACATACTTCAGGCCATCAGTTCTGGACTACCTTTACAGAATAAAAAACTCCAGAAAAATTGATGTATTTGGAAATTAAAACTAGCTTTCAACTATTTTTTTAATTTTTTTAATAAAATCATTTATATTACTGTAAATAAATTTTTCATTTTCCCTTAATACATCATCCATTTTTTTGGTATCCAAATGATCCGTTTCTGCCTCTGGTATATAATCCTGTAGCTGAATGCCATTTCTTATCTTATTTCCAGTATCTTTATAGGCCTCCTTCCAGTTTTGTGTTTTATTGAACTCCAGTCTTGAATTATATGTTGCATATGTTGTATTTTTAATCATATTAATTGCTTTTTCTGAATCAAATTCAATACCATTAAAAAGTGCGGGCATGCCATTTAAAATAATTTTTAAATCTATTAAAAACGGGATGAATTCATCCTTAATTATTTGAAAATCCCTGTGATATCCTGGCGTTTTATTTATGGTGGTAGAATAAATCAATGATGCTAGGGAAATGGATCTGGAGACATAGCCCTGAAAAATTTCAAGAAAGTCTGGATTAACCTTATTCGGCATTAATGAGCTGCCCGTGACATATCCCGGTGGAAGCCTTATTATGCCCATCTCGTCACCTGAAAATATTATCAAATCCTGAAAAATTCTTGATATGTCTATAAGAAACTGATTTAATACAGATATTATATTTATGTATGTATCAATATACCTGGTTGATTCAAACAGCGGGTTCCTAATATTTTTTTTCATGCCAATGTATGATGCAACCTCACCAAAATCAACACCGGATACAGAACCAAATCCAGAACCATATCCCAGTGGTAATTCCAGAAGATCATTAAAAACATCATTAAGCCTGTAAAATGCTGATGTAAATATTTCTGATATATAATTAAGATATGTTGAATACCTTATGGGCATGGCCTGCCTAAAATGTGTGTATCCCGGTAAAACCCCATCCTGCCTTATATTATTTATTACCTTTACAGTTTCAAGAATGCTTTTCTGGAATGATAATAAAGTTTCCATTGCAAAAAAATTAAAATCTGTGTGCACCTGCTCATTTCTTGACATAAACATTCTAAGATTCCTGCCAGCCTCTCCAGCATTTTCAATTATATAATATTCCATATTGCCATGAACATCCTCCAGGGATTCATTTAGTTTTATGCCATCCTCATAGGCCTTTATGAGTGCAATGAATATTTTCTTTGCATCCTCTTTTTTTATTATTCCATGATTGTATAAATAAAAATTATACATTAATAGATGCAGTGCCTCATACCTTACCAGATAGGCATCTACATTTATGTCCTTTTTAACCATAAAATCATAGGCGCTGTTATCACCCTCTGATGCAGCGCTTCCTGACCATATCTTCATTCAATCACTTTTAGGGTTTTTTTCCTTGCAGCAGACCCAAGCACGGTATTATTTTTATAAATATCTATGAACCCCTTAGCAGAGTCCTGTTTAAATATGCTGTTGTCATAGCTGACTGTATCATAGTCGTATAGAGAATATTCACTATCGATGGTTTTTAATGATATATTGCCCTTATACAGGCCAAGCTTGATTTCTCCCTCTATGTATTTGTTAATGCTCTGCTCAAATGCATTAATATGCTCCATAACCGGATCATACCAGAGACCGTTATAAACATTGTTTGACCACTGAAAATCCATATAATTTTTAATGTCTGCCTCGTTTTTATTTAATATTAGCGATTCAAAAATTTTATGCGCTTTTAATATTAACACAGCAGCGGGGCACTCATATATCTCATGGCTTTTAATTCCTGTTACCCTGTTCTCTATATGATTTATAAAACCTATTCCATTCTCACCGGCAATTTTGTTTAACCTCTCAGTAATCTCCTTTAAACTATAATGTACACCGTTTATTGCACTCGGAATTCCATTTTTAAACTCAAGAGATAGCTCTGTTTCAATGTCTGGCGCATTTTTCGGCGGTGTTACCCACTCATAAACATCGTCCTCAACAGGATTGGTAAGTTTTTCAAGGTTTGAGCCCTCTATTGACCTACCCCAGAGATTCTCATCAACAGAATACTTGCCACCGTATGTAATATTTATGCCATGTGATTTTGCATATGCTATTTCATCGGGCCTGTTCATATTCCAGTCCCTAACCGGTGCAATTACATCAATATTATTATTTAAAGCTTTAATTGTCACCTCAAACCTTACCTGGTCATTACCCTTACCGGTTGACCCGTGTGCTATTGTACTGCAGCCATATTCCTCTGCATATTTAACGGCCTTCTCAGCCATTAGCGGCCTTGCAATTGCAGTTGAAAGCGGGTAATCGCCATAAAAGCCATCTGCATATATCTCCTTTTTAATGTATTTTTCAGCAAATTCATTTTTAACATCCTCGACTATAGCATCTGAAACACCAAGTGAAATTGCCTTTTCCTTTATCTCATCAAGGTTACTGTTTCCTATGTTCAATGTTAATGTCACAACCTCCTTTTTTAAATTTTCCTGTATCCATTTTGCCATGACAGATGTATCTAATCCTCCTGAATATAATAATAATACTTTCTCCATAGGAATAAAAATATTGTTTTTATATTTTATATTTTTTGTAAAAAATTATCAAATAACCATAA
>NZ_LKBH01000309.1:0-6393 GCF_001402935.1 Acidiplasma cupricumulans
TTTTAAAAATTAATTATTTATTGAATTTATATTTTCTGGCTCCAGAAATTCATCCACATTGTAAACTCAGTGGCTTTCTTTCTGGTAGATTCATTTGTAAATTAATATATCATAAACTTTATGTTTTCATCCCCCTTATGGAGGGGACTTCACACCTTAAAATTAAAATTTATTCAAAATTCAAAATCAACATTAACCTTTATAATATCACCATCTTTTAGTGACAGGGCCTGCCTCAAATATTTATCAGAAATTACCTCAATAATATCTGTGTAAACGCTCCTTTCAGGAAATATGAGATAGCATTTTATCCCATCAATATGTGCATTAAAGCATTTTACACCACCAAAGGTCCTCTCACGATCCTTAAATCCTGATATAATAATTCCATCGGCACCACGCACCTGCCTCAAAATATTTTCATATTCCGGATTTATTTTTATGTTTAATGTGCCGGGAAATGGCTCCATTTTTAATTTTTCCTTAAACTGATCCATGTAACCTTTCTTGGATATATAGTATTTTCCCTCTCCAAGGCCATTTTGTACCGTACCCTCCATTTCAAATGATTGATTGATTTTTAATATTGAATAAAGTTCATTTAATTCTCTGTAAAGTAAATCAAGTGCCTTTTCCTGTATCATTATCTTTTGCCTTCTATTTTCGATTGTTCTGTCTATATATTTCTCCTTTATTAATTCAAGAATGATTCTTGATGCCGTTTGCTGGCTAACGCCCATCTTCCTTGCCAGCTCTGATGATGAAATATATGCAATATTTTTGCTACCTGCAAGATTTTTTAATTCTTTTATTGCTGAATATAAGGTTTCGTTCATGCAGGTTAATATTTTTTAAGTATAATAGTATTGTTTATTATAATTAAATAAAAAAGCATACTGATTCCAACATTAGGATGTTAAGTTTCTGTGCGGTTTATTATAAATAATTTTAGATCTTATTTAATTTTATACAATGAATAATTTTGAGTTAAAGGAAAATTTACGATATTTAATTAAATATTATTTTAATCGTAATAAGATTTGAATAAAATGATTAATTAAATTTTTTTTGCATTTTCATTAATAAAAATCAACAAAAAAATCATGATTTTATGCATATAATTCTTATTTCCTAAAAGCAATATTTTTAATATTCCGCGGGATAACGGTTTATGGGGCTTAAAATAATTGTTTCCATAAAGCAGGTCCCGGATGCAGATGATTTAAGAATTGATCCGGTGACAAACAACCTGATAAGGGAGGGTGTTCCAGCCATTATTAATCCCCCTGACCTCCATGCAATAGAGGAGGCTATAAGGTTAAAGGAAAAATATGGTGGTACGGTAACAATAGTTTCAATGGGGCCGCCCAGAGGAGACATTTCAATTAAGGAGGCAATAGCCATGGGTGCAGATGATGCCTATCTTGTAACAGATGCTGCCATGGCAGGGTCTGATACATGGGCAACATCCTATACAGTTGCACAGGCCATAAAAAAGCTTGGTGGTGCAGATGTAATTCTTTTTGGCAGAAGGGCAGTTGATGGTGAAACCCAGCAGGTTGGCCCGCAGACCGCCGTCTGGCTTAATGTTCCGGCTGTGGCCTATACAGATAAAATTATTGAAATAGACCAGAAAAATAAAAAGGCAGTATTACAGAGAACCACGGAATTCAACACAGAAATACTTGAGGTTCCCATACCGTTTGTTGCCACCATATCTGAGATTTCAAATACGCCAAGGGAGCCGACACTTGAGGGTTTAATAAAGGCCAAAAATTACAATGTATCAAGGCTGTCCAAAACAGATATAAACGCGGATCCCAAGCATATTGGGCTGGCAGCATCACCAACAAAGGTTATCAGGGTAAGGCCCCCACCAAAGATGAGAAATCCAGAAATTATTAAAAATGAGGATATTAATAAAACCGTTGACTGGATTATTTCAAAAATTAAAATAGCGGCCACCGGGATGAAATCATCAGGTGAGGATTATGTTAAGCCCAAGCCTGTTGCAAAGGCCACCGGTAAAATCTGGGTTTACATGGACCATACAAATGGTGACATTAATAAAACCTCACTTGAGATTCTTGGAGCAGCCAGAAGGGTGGCTGATCTAATGGACACACAGCTTGGGGCGGCGGTAATAGGTGACCATGCAGAGAATATCGTGGACATGGCATTTAAGTATGGTGCCGATGAGGCCTTTTACTGTGAAACCCCTGGTGTTGAATATTACGATAATGATGTTTACACAAGGGCTCTTGAAACACTGATAAAAAAATACATGCCAGATGCCATATTCTTTCCGGGTACATCAAATGCAAGGGAGCTGGCATCCACCACCGCAATAAAGGTTGATACCGGTTTAATAGCCGACTGCATTATATTTGATGTTGACGAAAAGGGCCAGCTGCTATCAACAAGGCCAGACTTTGGTGGAAAGGAAACCTCCACAATTATCTGCCCCAATAACAAACCTGTAATGGTAACAACAAGGTCCGGAGTTTTTTCTGCATTAAAGGAGCGCGATTACAGGGGAAAAGTTCAAACGGAAACATTAACGGATACATCAACAAGATTCAAAATAAAGGATTTTAAGAGCATAGAGTATAATAATCCACTGCTTGGTTCAAAAATAGTTGTTGGCGTTGGCAGGGGAATTGTTAATAAGGAAAACATTAAACTGGCCGAGGATCTGGCAGACAAACTCCACGCAGTTGTTGGTGTTAGCAAGCCCCTGGCAGATGCTGGCTGGTATCCAAAGGATCATCAGGTGGGCCAGACAGGTACAACAATAAGGCCTGATCTCTACATAGCCCTTGGAATATCAGGGGCAATACAGCATCTTGTTGGAATTCAGGGGTCAAAAAAAATACTTGCAATTAACACAGATGAAACTGCTCCTATATTTGATAACTGTGATTACGGCGTGGTTGGAGATATATTCCAGATAGTGCCAGAACTGATTAAAAAAATTGGTGATATAAATGCTTAATTATGATGTTGTTGTTGTTGGCTGCGGCCCTGCTGGGTCAGCTGCTGCATTAAGGGCTGCAAAGGCAGGTAAAAAGGTGCTGGCAATTGAGAGGGGCCCGGAACCAGGTTCAAAAAATGTATCCGGTGCAATGATAAGGAAGGACTATGTTTCTTCTGTATTTGGTGATGGCCTTCCATTTGAAAGGGAGGTTCAGAGAATAAAACTATCATTATATAATGGTGATAGTCCTGTGGATATTGAGTTTTCTCCGGAAAATTTGGTTACAACGGGGAGGCTAAAATTTGATAAATGGCTTTCATCTGTTGCTGAAAATGCCGGGGCCATGGTTATAAGCAAAACAACCGGGCTTGAATTAAAATGGGAGAATGGAACTGCAAAATCACTTGTTACAGACCGCGGTGAGGTTACAGCAGATGCCTTTGTGCTTGCTGAGGGCGTAAATTCATTGCTTTCAATGAAATCAGGCATAAAAAAGGATTTTACCCCTGATACTGCGGTACAGGCCGTAAAGGAGGTTTATGCAGTGAAAAAGGAGGATATAAATTCAATGTTCAATCTTCCTGATGAATCTAAGGGACTTGCATGGAGATTTGTCATGACAGACCCGCTTATAGCAGGATTCCTATATACCTATAAGGACAGTGTTGCGGTTGGAATTGGATCACCAATAAAAGAGCTTGTTTCAAGAAAAATGAGGCCAGAAAAAGTACTTGATGATTTTCTGGATAAAACCGGACTTGCAAAAAAATTTGAGGGCTATTCATTAAGAGAATATTCTGCGAAAGTCATACCTGAGGGCGGTTTTCCATCAATGAATCCAGGAAAGGGAAATGTGTATTTATGTGGTGATGCCCTTGGACTTGTGGACCCACTTACATTCGATGGCATAAGCCCTGCAATAGCCTCAGGAACACTTGCAGGGGATGCTGCAGCGTCTGGATTATCCCAGGACATATACTATTATAATCTGGTTAAGGACCCGGAGATATCAAAAATAGTAAAGGAAAGGCCACTGGAAGGGCGCATGCTTGGAACTGATGCTGCATCAGGATACATTAATATGCTGTCTTCGGCATTAAACAGCTGGGCTTCTGGGGATCTTCTTGGCATAGGAAAAATAATATCCTCAAATTTCAGAAACGTTATGCCAGACCTTATAGAATTTATGACGAAAATGAGGTGATAAAATGAGAACGGAGGAAAAACTGTACACATTAAGGTATAAGAAGGATGAAAAGCCACACCTTTCCATAAGGGATTCCGGACTGTGCCTTGAATGTGAAAAGGAAAATGGAAATCCACAGCCATGTATATTAATATGCCCCGCAGGTGTGTATACATGGGAGGATAAAAAAATAGTTGTTGGTTATGAAAACTGTGTCGAATGCGGTGCCTGCAGAATAGCCTGCCCATACGATAATATTAACTGGGAATATCCCAGATTTGGCAGGGGTATTGCATTAAGATATGCATAGATTTATTTTTTTATTTTTAAATTTTAAGATGTAAAAATTATTTCTTTACAACCTTTTATGCGTTTAATAATATCATTTTATAATAAAAATTGCATCGTTCCATTGCCGAGTTTTATGAGAGTTTTAAAAAATTTAATAATTCTATTAAGTATTATAATCAAAATACATTAATTTAATTCATCATAATTCTCCATAATATATGAATCCACGGCCCTTCTTCCACTGATCATTGCAGATCTTATATCATACTGGTTTTTATCAAATATATTTATATTGTATGAATCCTGTTTAATGAATTTAATTCCCTGCCTTTCTGCAAGTTTGATGTAAAATTCCCTTCTTGACCTTTCGAGGATTTCCAGTGACTCTGGATTGATAATTACTGTATTTTTTTTCGAAATTTCCAGTGCATCATCAAAGTATCTGTATATATTTGTGTTAATTGAAACATCCCCCATATTTTTAATATCAGGATAAACCTTATCAGGGGAACAGTCTATTCCTGATGTTCCCCTTGATTTTTCTACTGTTATCCCGCGCCTATCAAGTTCATTTAAATAATAATCCACAAGTGCCTTAAATTCAGTTCTTTTATGTGGTTCTAAAATATCGTTAATCTGCCCACCGGGGACATTTTCCTCATAAATCACTGGTTTTAATCCAAGTGAAAGTGCATAAAGTGCGGCCTCCAAACCTTTTATACCCGCACCATCTATTTCTATTTCTCCAATTAATTTTTTGTTCCTTCTTATGGTGCTGTACAGCTCAAGGCCTGTATCAATGTTGACAGTGCAGCGTACCTCGTTAAGACCTAACCTCCTGCAGTCCTGATTGCACCTGATGCATGGCCTTGGATTGTGACCGTGCAATAATTTATACGGAAAGTATGGATCAGCCAGGGCCTCACGGCCGGTTGCTACAAAATCTGCCTTCTTCAATATTTCGTTCGCATCGGCAGCATTTATTACAGAACCAACCAGAATGGTTGTTTTATCCGGTCTCCTTGGAAGCCTTGCATAAATATGATTATGTTCATAATAGAATGGTGCAGACGATGCTGGGGGTGCGAATCTGCCAGCAGAGTAATGAATATAATCAATTTTCCTTATTGATTCACCCACCTTTAAACCGTAATCGGGACCGTAGCCATCAGGGTCATTTTCATACAGGCTCAGTCTTATTCCTAATGGTATATCATAATAATTCTTTATATTTTCAGTCATTTCGTTAATTATCCTAAGCCGGTTTTCCAATGAACCACCGTATTTATCATCCCTTTTATTAAGGGCAGGGGATATGAATTCCTCAAGCAAATAACCATGGGCCCCATGAAGCTCTATCCCATCAAATCCTGATTTGTATGCTATGTCTGCTGCCCTGTAGAATTTTTCCTGAACATTAATTATATCCTCAATACTCATGGTCTGAGGCACATTCCCCATATAATCCATGGCTGTCGGTGCAAATATTTTTTTGGTATTAAGGCCCTGTAAGGCCTTGGCACCTGAATGAACAAGCTGAACAAAAATTCTGGAATCGTATTTATGCATTCTCTCGGTTAACCTGAAAAATTTTGGAGTCTGTGAGTAAGAAAACATCCCTAGCTGGTTTGGCGATCCCTTACCATTTAGTTCATCCACATATGTATATTCAGTAATTATTAATCCATAACCACCACGTGCACGTTCTTCCAGATATGCTATGTGATCCTCATTTGTATTGCCATCTGGAGAGGCCAGATTGGAGATCATTGGCGCCATGACAAGCCTGTTTTTAATTTCCAAATTACCTATGGTTCCGGTGCTAAAAACATCCATGTTTTTGTATATTCGTATTCATTTAAAAGTGTTTATTATATGAAAATAATAACATCATGTTTTATATTAAAAGTTTGAAAAACAAAATTAAAAATTAATTTAA
>NZ_LKBH01000310.1:0-25276 GCF_001402935.1 Acidiplasma cupricumulans
ACAAATTTTTTTAAAATATATCCTAAAAATGGTAATTACTGTACCTTATTTTTATTATTTCTGAATAAATGAACAAAATTTGGGTTATAAAGAAATGATTTAACATCACTATTATGTGTAAATACACCACCGGTAAGTATTAATGCCTGTCTGTTTATTCTATTCTCAAACAACGTCTTTTCAAGATCATTTACGGTTGTTTCTATTATTTTTTGATCTGGCCATGAAATTCTGTATGCTATTATAACCCGGTCATCGGGGGAATACCCTGCATCAAGAAGTTTTTTTGTTACCGCACCGGCATTTGATGCACTTAAAAAAATGCCAAGGGTGGCTCCATGCCTGGCCATAACAGAAAGATCCTCGGATTCAAATTTTTCAGTACGCCTCGGCACCCTGGTAATAATTATTGTCTGTGTGCTTCCCGGGGATGTTAATTCCATGCCCATTGCTGCTGCAGCGGCAAAAAGTGATGAAATGCCTGGGATTATTTCATAATTCATGTTATTTTTTAACATAAATGACGTTACATCGTTAATTGCACCGTATATTGACGGATCACCGCTGTGTATTACTGTTATGTCCATGCCCTCATTATAAAACTTCTGAATAATTTCATTAATTTCATTTATGTTCATGCCAGAGGTTCCGTATATTCTATCTGTGGACGCATTCTTTAAAATATCAGGATTTACAAGTGAATCGGCATATAAAATGACATCCGTTTTTTCTATAATTCTTGCAGCCTTAACTGTTATTAAATCAGGGTCTCCTGGACCCACGCCTATTATATGAATCATTTTAAAATCACCAGTGCCATATATGAGTCTATATCATTTATATTATTATATATTTTCTGGGATTTTAGGGATACATTTTCCATAATATAATACTTTTTCAAATGCTCATCATCCAGTAATTTTTTTAATACATCCTTTGCCCCAATGGCCTTTATTATTGCCCCATTTTTTGTCCCCATTATCATTTTTTTCATGTATTCATAATCATTAACTGCCGGAATTATTGTAAATATCTCATCTTTTTCTGCCATGGGAATTCCAAATATCGCGGCGGCAGCATTTATTGAGCTAATCCCCGGTATGAACCTAACCTTACAGTCCAGATACCTGTATAAATCAAGGAATGTGCTGTAAAGCATCGGATCACCCTCAACAGCGTAGACAACACTATCATAAAACTCAAGTGAATTTTTTATCCGGCATGCATTTTCCCTTATTTTTTTTAATAAATCCAAGGATCTTATCGGAAATTCAAGGGGCTGCATTTTCTTTTTGTCAATGCCCAGGGCTATTAGAATATTCTCTGCGTATTTAAAAGATGTGTATGGATAATAGATTAAATCTGCATCCATTAGCATTTTATATCCCTTTACTGTTATTAAATCCGGATCTCCCGGCCCAAGGCCAACAACATATAATTCATTCATTTTTTCACCGCCGTTAATATAAATACAGGGTCTACAGGTTTAAGCATCATATCATTTTTAATTGTGTGGTTTCTATTTATAAGTGCCTGGGTAAGATCATACCCTATTTTATTATTATTAAGGTATGAAATAATTTTGTTTAAATTGCCGATTAAAACAGTATTTATTACAATTCTCCCATTTTTTTTCAGTCTCTTATATGAATAATCAAGGATTTCAGCGATTTTCCCTCCGGAACCACCAATGAATACAATATCTGGATCTGGAAGATTGTAAAGTGCGTCAGGAGCCTCCCCATTTATAATGTTTAAATCGCATGAAAATTTCTTCATATTTTTTTCTATATTATTGCAGGCCATGCTATTTTTTTCTATGCAGTATATGCCACCATCATAATTATACCGGCATGCCTCTATTGATACAGATCCTGTCCCTGAGCCTATATCCCATATAATATCACCATTTTTAACTGCCATTTTTGAAACAGAGATATGCCTTATCTCCTCCTTTGTGATATTCTCATTAATCATTGAAAAATTTTTATCACTTAAATCATCTGGTGAAAAATTTTCAATCTCATCAATAAAAATTAAATTTGGATCCGAGAATTTTGAGTTGAGTGCATCTTTAATATTAAAACATCTTATTTTCTCATCATTATATCCAAGCCTTTCAAGAACTATAAAGCGAAAATTGGTCAATCCATATTCAATCATATAACCTGCTATTTTATCTGGTGAGTTTATTTTATCGGTTAAAATTATAACCCTTTTATAATGTTTTATTCTCTGTGCAAGGCCCTTAATAGGTCTTCCATGCACGCTTATTGCATGTACGGTATTTATTGAAATTTTAAGTTTTGATAATGCGACATCAATGGAACCAATATGTGGAACAATATTTATATATTCAGCGCCAAAATTCCTGATTAATGCTGTACCAATACCATAAAATAAGGGATTTCCAGAGGCAATAACAACTATATTTTTATTCTTATTAAACTCATTTTTAATCTCATCCAATGCAGTGTCTAGTTTTTTTATTGGCCTAACATTTTTTTTATTAACGTTTAAAAGTTCAATATTTCTGGTTCCTGCAAAAATAACGTCGGCATTTTCAATAATCATTTTTTCCACATCAGTAAGGCCAAAGCCGGGCATTGAACCAACAACATTGATTTTATTCAATTTTTTCTGCCTCCAGCAATTTTATTAAATCCTCTTTTTTATTCATTTTCATAATTCCATTTATATTATCAGATATTCCAAAGGCACAAACTATTTGATTCTTAATATATTTTTTAATAATATCATAATATGAAAATGTACCATCTGCAAAGACAATATAATCTGAACTGTTTATTAAATCTATTATGTAATTATCAATTTTAATCAGTGTTTTTTTAATTATGTTTAATTCATTTTTATGGTTAAATCCTATAATATTATCATCATCACTTATATTATAATTATTTAAATCTATGATATTAAAAATGCCTGCCCGATGAAGTTCTTCCGGGTCGTCTGTGATTATACTATTAAAATTCCTTATGTCAATATGCATTTTTTTAATTAGTTTCATAAAGTATCCTATATAATTGCCAGATATGACCAGATTCCTATTAAATCTAAATTTTACATCATTATTTATGAAAATATCACTGATCCTAAAATTTATTATATTCACGCCATAATTTTCATAATCAACATTGATTTTTTTAAATTCATAAAAGATAAGCATTTTTTTAAATTTATTATTTTTTCTTCCAAATTTTTCATGGTATGAAACAACATCTCCGACTACAATCAGAGCCGGGTCCTCACTGTACTCATAATTTATGGTTTTTAATGTTCCTGTAAAGACCCTCTGATCCTTATGTGTCCCATTTTCAATAACAGCTATTTTTGTATTTTCACTGTATCCAAGAAAAAGTAACTTATCTATTATTTCATTAATATGTTTTGAGCCCATGAATATAATAAGGGTGTATGATGATTTATTTTCACCAAGTGATGGTATATTTAATTTTTCAACGTTATGCCCTGTGGCGGCTATTATTCCATGGCTAACGTCCCGGTGTGTTACAGGTATTCCGGCATACTCCGGAACAGCTATTAATGCTGATACACCCGGTATAACCTCAAAGTCTATATTGTTTTCCTTGAGAAGTTCTGCCTCCTCACCTCCCCTGCCAAAAAGAAATGGGTCACCCCCCTTTAGCCTAACAGTAATATCAAATTTATTAGATGCATCCAGAATTATTTTGTTAATTTCATTCTGCCTTATTGACGACACATATGGTTTTTTGCCAGCGTATATTCTTTCGCATCCGGGCTTAAGAAGATTTAAAACCTCTGGATTTATAAGGTGATCGTAAATAACTGCATCCGCCCTCTTTATTATTTTTAGGGCCTTTAATGTGAGCAAGCCCGTATCACCCGGGCCGGTACCAACCAGATAAACCTTTCCCATTACAGGATAATTTTATTTTCCTATTTGTTTTTATGTTTATTTATTTTGGTGCAAATTTAATTAATTTAAATAAAATTTTAATATAAGGGTGTTATATAAAAAGAATGGTGCAGAAGAGGGTTTTAATTTTGGGTGATGCCAATGCTGGAATAATAACAGCAAATAAATTGAGGATGCATACAGACAACGATGTGGATATTACGGTTGTTGGCAAATCAGAATACACATATTTTAAGCCTGACGGCGTTTTAATACCATTTAATGAAATAAACTATAAAGAAACATTTAAAAAGACAGATTTTGTTTTGAATTATGGAATAAATAGAATAAAGGCACTTGCAACCAAAATAAATTTGAATGATCATTACGTTGACCTTGATAATGGCAAGAGCATATCATATGATTACCTGGTAATAGCCACCGGAGACCGGCTTGTTCCGGAGGATGTCCCGGGGTATAATGATGGTATCTATCATTTTTATGATTTAAACAATGTTTTAAAATTAAAGGAAGGTCTGGAATCATTTAACGGTGGCAAAATTGTGGTTGGCCCTGCAAGCGTTCCCTTCCAGTGCCCTGTGGCACCTTCCGAATTTGTCTTTGGCATCGATAAGATTTTAAAATCAAGGGGTTTAAGGGATAAATCAGATATAACCTTGATAATGCCCATGGACGATATTCTACCGTTCAAAAATGTTTCAGACGTTGTTAGATCCGGACTTGAGGAAAATAAAATAAATTTCATACCGAAATTTAAGAATGTTACTGTTGATGGAAAATCGAAAACAATAACATCAGAATCTGGTGAAAAATTGAATTATGATATGCTTGTTTTAATACCCCCGCACAAGGGTCAGGAATTTTTAATAAAATCTGGATTATCAGAAAATACAGGTTATGTAACAGTTGATAAAACAAAATTAAATTACGGGGACTATGACAATGTTTATGTTGTTGGTGATGCTGTTGATTTTCCAATGAAGGTGGGGGCAATGGGGCATTCAATGGCAGCATATGTTGCATCCAAAATTGCCTCACAGATAAATGGAAATTATTCAGAAACATCCTTTGATGGCTTCATGGGCTGTTCAACCGTATTTACTGACCATACCGCATTCACATTATCCTTTGATTATTCATCAAAGCCATTTTTAAATTTTGCCAGTCATTCAGATTATTTCCTGAAGTATATATCAGCAGATACATACTTCTCATCAATTTTAAGGGGTATATTATAGGGTGATTTACATGGATGAAACAGATATGCAGAAGATTATGTCAGAGCTTGAGAAGAATAGGGATGTGCTTGATGCATTTTCAAGGTTAATAGAGAAGTTAAAAGGTGCAGGGCTTGTTCAGGCTCTTGATTATATTACAGAGAATGTTATTCCAGATAATCTGGACTTCTTTGCAAAATCATTTACATCTCCAGATTTCACGGATGTCGTTGCCAAATCTGGCAATACAATATTTTCGTTACTTTATATGCTTTCAAATCCAGAAATGTCTGATCTTATTAAGGGAATTTCATTTAATTCAACAGGTATAGCACAATCCATGGTTGACGGTGCATCATCTGCACAACCATTATCAATACTAAAATTGATGTCAATGCTAAAGGATCCTGAGATAGCGGCAGGCTTAATGGCATTAATGAATATGCTTAAGGTTCTTGGTACCGTATTTAAAAAATTAAAATGATTTTGCTATATTTAAAAGATTTAATGCACCCTGTTCAGTTAGAACAGCATTTAAATATTTTTCACTTATTTTTTTTAATCCCTCATTGTAGCCATTAATCATTACCGTAATTATTTTTATGCTGGTTTTTGCAAGGGCCGATGCTATATTCATTATATTCACCTTATCCTCGCCATCTGTAATCACTATTATTGTGCTTGTTAAATCATGGATTTTGCTGTTTTTAATATCATCAATTGCCCTTAGTATGGCGCATTCTATGCATGTTCCCTTGCTTGCCTCAACAGTAAGTATATTGTTTACTATATCATATGGCCTTGTGTACATTTCATGTGGTTTGTTATCAAAAAACCTGAAAAAGTATTTTCTGTGCTTTATTGCGGATAATCTAAATAATGCCAGGGCAACAGATCTGGACCAAACCATTTTATCGGCCTCATACATGCTTCCACTCTTATCAAGAAGTACATAGTATGCCCCCTCATTTAATATTACCTTCTCCTTTCCAGTGAAGCCATACAGAATTTTTGAATAAAAAACCTCATCAGGCATTGCAAGCTCCCTTGATAAAACATTTGATAAATTTCTTGTTTTATAATAGCCGCCAAGCTCACCAGAAGTGGAACGCGCCCTCATTTTTCTTGTGAACTTGGGCATAATGTCAATGAGCTTATTGGCGGTTGTTATAATTTTATCAGCATTCTGAACAGACATCATTCTTTCTGAGAGGTCTATAAGTCTATCTATGTCAGTGTCATCATTACCTGACCTTCTTCCTCCGGGTATTTCATTTCTCATGAGTTTTTCAAGCTGCCTTGCCTTTTCAGTCCTCTGCATGGATTCCTTCATGGCCCTGTCAACCATTTCGGAAGCACTTTTTCCCGGGGAATCGCCATTTTTCTGCCTTTCTTTTTTTGATTCCTCATTGAGGGCCTTCAAAAAATTAATGCTGTATATCATTGAAACCCTGTCATTTAATTTTGAATACGCCCTGAATTTTGAAAATTCATCGGATTGCACATAGGATGCAAGTTTTTTTCTAACACCCTCAAGGAATGGACTTTTGTTCTCATTATTGGAAACATATGCCAGATTTGAGTAATAAAGGAAATACATATCGGCTGCCGATGTTTTTAAATCCTCCTTAAATTCACCTGTTAAATCCATCCTGCCCGCATATCTTACTATTCTTTCCCTTGTGGTTTTGTAAACATTACTCTCAGGATTAATTCCGATTATATTGCTATTTATTTTCCTAAAAATAAGATCCTGATCCATATAAATTTACCTTCCCTTTAGCTTCTGGTATTTGCTGCCGGCAAAATCAAGTGTTGAATTTATTTTATAAATTACCTCCTTATGGTAAGGATTATTATCCGAACCAATATCTATTTTCATTTCCTCAAGCTTTTTTATGAAAATCTCTAAAAGATTTAATTTATCAAGAACCTCATTATAAGGTGAATTTTTGTGAATTGACTCCTCGGTACTGGCTATTAAGGATTTTGTCTCCTCTATTATTGTGTTTGCCTTCTGTATTATCTCTGATTTATTCTCAAGCTTTGAATCTATTATTGCAGCCTCTATTTTTGGAAGATCATCCTCAGAATCAGCCGAATATCTCATGGCCATGGCAATATCATTTCCCGATATTTTTCCAGAATTCATTAAGATGCTAAATGCGGCTGCTATTTTCAGCATCTTAATCTTCCTTCTATCGCTTAAAAGAACATTGTTTTCCTCCAGCTGAATCAATGCATCTGTATATCTATCCATAAGTGCCCTATCCTTATTCTTCATTTCAGTCAATCTGGATATTACCATATTCTGGATTTTAATAATATCCTCAACGTCCAGTATGGTTTTACCTAAAGATGATTTCTGCATTAAATCTATGCCATGTTCAAGCAAATCGGTTATCAGAGTTTTTTCGATATATTTATGGAATACCTTTATTGGATAACGGTCATACAGTGCCATATCCTCCTCATCATTTGATATTTCATTGCTTGCCGAATATATACCAAGTATATTTAATGAAAGCATTGAATCGCCGTTTGGAAGCCTCCTGTTGAGCATTATGTCCAGAAGTGTATTTCTTATTGCTGAACTTGCCTTAAAAATCTCATCCAGGAATATTATATTTGCATCAGGGAGCTTCCCCTTTGTGATATTTTTATACTCACCGGCTTTAAGCGCGTTTATATCAATTGGCCCCAAAAGCTCCTCAGGTTCAGTAAACTTTGTCAGAAGGTAATAAAAGTATTTGGCATTCACAAGTTTGCTCAATGTATCTATTATTGATGTTTTTGCTGTTCCAGGGGGGCCTATTAAAAGCGTGGGCTCACCTGATATGAGACCGGCCAGCACACCGTCGATAACATCCTCTCTTCCCACAAAACTGCTGGTGAGATAATCCCTTACCTCGCCTATCTTGTCCATGTTTTCCATTACTGTTAATAATTAAAATAATGCCTAATAAACATTTCTAAATTCCGCATAATATATATTATAGATTTTTAAATAACTATCTCTTTAAATTATTATTTTCATCATCATTATTAATATTGTATTCTTTGAACATTTTAGTACTATCCCTCCTTCCTGTGCCCGAAATTCCCATAAGAATAATTGCAATTAATGCAAGTGCTATTATATAATAAAATGCGTATTTTTCAATGCTTCTTATTATTGGATTTGCATGAAAGCTTACGTTTACATAATTAAAGTTTCCATGAACAGTTATGGTGCCTGTCTGGTTTTTTATTGAATAACCAAACAGTCCGCTAATATTATAATTGTATGTACCATTTTTTTCATAAAATACAATTTCATTATCTGTTGAGCTTAAATTTAATTTATTCATATTTATAAACCAGAGGGTGCCATTAATTAATCCAATGGCTTTAAAAATTACCGGATAAACATTTTCCGTTGCTTTATAATAAGTTTGTTTCGCAGCCAATTTGACCGAAAAATTGGATATCCTCTGGCCGTACGATGAATATATACTTATATTATATTCCCCTGGAATAAGCGTGATGTTCATAGCATAATTCCTAAAATTCGTTTTATAATTATTTGCAAGAACATATCCCTGAATAATGTATTTTGCGGTTATGTTTAGATATGATAATTCATTCTGGTTATAAACCATCTTTAATTTTCCGGTTCCATTCGTTATTTGAACGCCGGGAAAATTTTTATCCATCTGTGAATTGGCATTTGAAATTGTTTCAGCAGTATCAGATCCAAAATTGTATGCATTTTCTATGGCCTGATAATTATGGCCATTCCAGTATTTTAACTGCATTGTCAGGTTTGATTTTACATCCGTTGTGCTGGCACCATTGCCCGGGCCTCCAAGAATTAATTCAGCATCACATGGATTTCCCTTTGATGTATACTTGTATCCCTGTACAATGAAATCTGCGTTTGATGCATTTTTGGCGAATATAAATTTTACAGTATCATAAATATTCCATCCACTTCCTGTATTATATTCCATGTAAACTGTTGGATATCCTGAAATATTTTTATACACCTCTCTAAGACCTATACTGTCAGTGGTTATATACATGCTGGGTTCATCGATATAAAACTGCTGGCCATTGCTATTATATAAAGTTCCATTTCCACTCAATGTTGATCCGTATATATTTGCATACCTTGTTGTCTGGTTCCACACATTATCTAAAATACTTACACCAGGTGTTTTATTTGACGTTGACAGTATGGCAACATTCTGTATCCAGTAATCATACGTATGTCCACCAGAACTGAAGTTAAGGTGAAGGTTTAATTGAATTGATGCGTCGTTTTTTTCACCTGAAGGCAGGCTGGCATTGTATGTCTTTATATCAGTTATATTTATAATGCCCTCAAAGGAAGAGGTTTTTAATGAATATGGAGTATTTCCAGGGCCAATACCAATGGCAGATATTCCCATTGGCGCCGGTTCCGATGTGTATAGCACATAGGGATTTATGGAACTCTCAGTAACATTACCTGTAGCTTTTTCACCATAATTATCATTATAAACATTAATTGCCATTGAAAATATTAATAATGAAACCAGAGCTATTACTGCCAATGATTTGTACCTGCCTTTCATTACCATATTAATTAAATCGCATATTAAATTCTTGCTGTTTAATTTTTAATTCCTATATTTAACATGAATATTTATACAAACAAAATAAATTATTTCAGAATTATAATATTAAAATAAACAGCAAAATATTAATCATAATAAGATATATAACTAACAGGATTATTTTCATGAGGGCCCTTATTATTGGTTCGGCTGACCTGAAATACGATGGTGGAGGCGAGAGAAACGCTGTTCAGATAGCCGAAATACTGATGAGGATGGGCTATGATGTTACATTGATGGGATCTGGATATCCCTTTATAAGGAAAAATAATGTTAATGTTAAATTTAATTATATAGAGAATGCCTTTTCAGATGATATATTCTCAAACAGGCATTTAATGAAATTAACAAATGGAATCAGCATGGGATTTATAGGCCTCTTCTCATTTAACAAAATATGGGAAAAGATAAAGGATTATGACCTCTATTATTTTGTAACACCAAATTTTATCTTTAGAAACGCCGTTAAAAAATTTGCAAGGCTTGATAAGCCTCCTGCAGTTATACTGGCAAATCATGGTAGCTACTTTGAAATACTGGATAACCATAAATTTTTTGGAAATTTAATCAAATATATATTAAACATAATGATATTCTCAGGCATAACAGGCAAAATATCTGTGCAGGCCCAGAATATTTATCAGAAAAACTTTTACATAAATCAAAATTTCAAGGATATTTATTTAATACCACAGAATAATATAGATTTTAATAAATATAAAATTGAAGAACATAATGGATTCAACGTTGTGTTCTTAAATAAAATTACTAAAAATAAAGGTTCAAAGCTCCTATTTAAAATTATCAAACATGCTCCAAAGGATATACATTTTGATATAATAGGTTATGGAAACATGAATAAATTAAGGAAGAAATTTAAAAATTACAATGTAACATTCCATGGATTCGTGGATGAAAATAAAAAAATAGAAATACTGGCAAGATCGGATGTTATGATTAATCTGTCAAAATATGAATCCTTGAGCATTACCTCAATTGAGGGTCTTGCATCAGGGCTGTATATAATAGCCCCCAAAATATCTGGACTGGAATATATAAAATCAATGACGGAATATATGAGCATAGTTAAAAGGAATTATATTAGCTATATAAACGAAATAAAAAGGATAAAAGATTTTTATGGTGATAATTTTATAGGCATAAGAAATCAGATTAAAAATAATGCATTATCAATTTTTAATTACACTGTTATAGAAAAAAATATTGAAAATATGGTAAATGATACACTGAAAAAAAAAGAAATAAGATCATACACCATAGTTTATACAGTTAATAATGCTGATAAATTTAGATGCAATTTAAACAATCTTTTAAATTACATAAAGAATGAAAACATACCGGTTAATGAAATTATGGTTTTTAATAATACAAAATACAGAATAGAAACCACTGATAATATAAGGATATATAATAAAAAATCACCATATACCGGGACAGAGGAATTAAACCTGATTTCCCATGCAAAAAGTGATTATATAATTAAGTTAAATGATAAAAATGATATTAATAATATAAAAGAACTGATTAAATACATTGATTCCGGGTATGATGTTATTGTCGGGTCCAGGTTTATTAACGGGAAAATAAGGTCAATCAAGGATGCATTTGATCTCATTGTTATTAAATTTACACATCTAATATTTCCTGGAATAACAAAGGTTGATGATATTTTAAGTGATTTTTTTGTAATAAACAGGAAAATAATAGGGGAAAATAAAAAGGTGCCTGATGTTTATAAGGCACTTTTATATGTTCTTGCATCAACAAGGACGAGAAATATTAAAATGGTAAAAACATCATCATTATCCTGCAGAAGAATAATTATGGATGAAAAATCATTTTATTATTACATGACCGAGATTGTTGTGTGCATGAGGGCTTATCATAAAAGAAAGCCGGACAAAAACCATGATTATACACCAATTTAGGCATTTAAAAATTGTATCTGTATTTTATACATAAGATAGATATAATTTATCTTTAACCATTTAAATAATATAAATGGTTACATTTTAATAGATAAATTTTTAAACAAAGTTTATATCAGCTAATGTTGTCAGATTTAACAGAATCATTTGGGCAGGGTTTGGTATTCCAGTATTCGGCTGTCGGTAGCATGTTTTTCGGCTCCGCCATCTTTTATTTTGCCCTTGCCCATCTTTTACCGGTTTTTACTGTTGGTTCAATATCATTGCTTTATGCAATAATGAATATACTCTCAGCTGTTTTCATTTTTGGCCTTGGAAACGGCCTTCAGCATTATTTATCATATCATCTTGCCAGAAATGATACACAGGCAATCAAAAAAATTATTGTTAAGACCACATATATGGCAATTGGGCTTGCCATCCTTGCCTTTGTTACGGTTTATTATATATCAGATTATGTTGCAGTACTGTTCTTTCATAATATAATATATGCACAATCAGTAAAAATCATCGGAATTGCAATATCAATGTCAGTAATAATAAATATATTTGCATCTGTTCTGCTTGGTTTAAACCAGTATAAAAAATATTCAATCATGTATACTTTTTATTATATCATCCTGTATTTCTTCCCATTACTGCTTCTATTTTTGCTTAAAAATACAATATCCCTGCTCTATGGCATTGCCTTTACAGATGCAATATACGCATTAATCTTTATTATGATGGTCTACAGGAATTATTTTAAAATGCCAAAGGTCAATAATGAAAAAGCTGTCAGGGAGCCTTATAAGAATATAATAATTTATTCTATACCATTATTCTTTGCATCGATTATGAACACAAGTGCAACATATATAGACCGCATCGTTGTATCGTATTTTATAAATCTTGGATTTCTCGGCATTTATAATTTTGCGCTTGTTGTGGCCTCAGCCGCATCAATTATGGTTCTCCCAATATCCAATCTTTTAATACCAAAATTATCATCTTTCTTTTCATTAAATAATCTTGATGGATTTAAAAACAGCATTAAAATGCTCCTAAATATAGGCTATTTAATATATGTTCCTGCAGCACTTGGCATTGCAGCACTCTCAAGGCCGATTCTGGTGGTGTTTGCAGGTGACCAGTATTCAATAGGTTATATACCGCTGATGATAATTATGTTCATAACATCATTATTCGCAGGTGCGGTGGTATTATCATCCGGGATTTCAAGTGTTAGGCAGACAAGGATTTTTATATATTCATCTGCCCTTTCACTTGTCGCAAATATTGCGTTATCCATAATACTCATACCAAGATTTAACATCCTTGGCGCGGCAATTTCCTATTCATCAATGAATGCTGTTAACTTTATTATTGTTTATCATTATGCCAGAAAATTCCAGATAAATAATTTTGACAGGACCAGAATCTTAAAGATATGGTTCGCATCAATTATCATGTTCAGCATTGTATTTATCCTTCAGTTCCATCTTGCATACAGCATAATAAATATACTGTTATTGATACTTGTTGGATTTGGCATATATTTATTGGAAATAAAGGCTTTTAAATTAATAAGCAGGGAGGAAATGAATTATGTCCTTGATATTATACCTGATAAATTCAGCATGCTAAAGTTTATACTTGAAAGGCTTTCATATACAAATTCATCCTCTGGAAATGATAAATTGTTTAGATTTATAAAATAAATTCATTTTAGCCTGTAAAGTTCAGGCCTGCGCTGTTCTAAAACAGGCATTTTACCCCTCACATCATTTATCCTGTTAATGTCCAGATCAGAATATATTATATCCGGTGCCTCAGCACATCTGTTTATTATAACACCTATTGGGTCTGCAACGGTGCTTATACCTGTGAAATCGCCCCCAACAAGATTGGAACTTGCAACATAAACCGTATTCTCAAGCGCCCTCACAGAAACAAGGTTAAGCCACTGCTCCTCCTTAACCGGGCCTGAAAACCACCCAGAAATTATGACTATTAAATCTGCGCTGTTTAATGAATAATTTCTGAATATTTCTGGAAATCTTATATCATAACATATTACCATTCCTATTTTAAAATCGTTAATTTTAAAAATATCAAAAGGGCCATTTCCATGTGAATATAGATCTGATTCCTTAAATCCAAAGGCATCGTATAAATGTGTTTTTCTATAGAAACTGGAAATGCCCGAGTATTTGTTTATATAAACTGCTGTATCGTATATCCTATTTTCATATTTTTCATGAATCCCTGTTATTATGTCGATTTTATATTTTTGTGAAATTTTTTCAAGGCTTTGTACATACCCACCATGAATGTTCTCGGCCTCATCTGCCGGTTTAATGCCTTTATAATAGCACATATAGTACTCTGGAAAGACAACGAGGTCTGCATGATTTTTGCTGGCCAGCCGGGCATAGTTCTCAATATTTTCAAGGCTTTTTTCCTTGGTTTCTGGAGGAGTAAGCTGTGTTAAGGCAATTCTTATCATAAATTAAAAATATATAATGGGATAAAAATTTATTTGTTTTCCATATCATGGTGTGGTTCATGTGTGGGCTCTGTAATCTCCCTTAATTGATTATTAATAAAGGCATTAATCGCATCTTTTTCATTTAGACCTCCCGAATCGTACATTTTTATTTTATTTTTAACAAATCTGAATCCGGGACCTCCCATTTCAGACACTATAAGGTACCTAACATTTTTTTCAAGAATTGATTTAAGCATGTATATGCCCCTTGTCATGGAGGCCTTAAGGGCAGGGTTTTCGTATGATTCTATCATTTTTGCATTTTTTCCATCAATGCTGTAAATATGGATTTCCATGCCCTCACCGGGCCCGGTAACCTCATCACCTGTTACTGGTACTGCTACTAGTTCTCCCATAAAGCATAATATGTAAATCACTTATATAAACATGCATCTATTCTGTAAATAATTGCAAAAAAATAAAAATAATGTTGAAATTTGATAAAATGGATGGACTTGAAAAACTTTTATGGTCCGTATCTGGCCTAACCGTTCTGCAGATGACGCTGGGTTTTTATCTTTCACAGATTTCAAACCCTCTCAATTCCAGAATGCTGTATGTTCATATAATTACCGGCACATTGCTTTTTATACTTGCATTAATATTAATTAAACCATCCGGAATTAATAAAAGGCTCAGGAATCTCTCGGTTGTAAATTCGGGATTAATTGTACTAACGGGCATAATTGGCTCAGGCTTTATAATTTTTAAAAATTCAACATTTTATTCAACATACATGCCATATCCACATTTCCTGCTTGCAATAGGAATTATTAGCAATTATGCGGTCATGCTGGGAATCAAAAGAACCCTTTAAAATCTTATAATTTATGGCCTGTCCTTTTGCAGTATTCCACATAAAAATCTGGATATGATTCGTATTCTATATCATCATAATCATTTGCATCCATGAAGCCTTTCAGCCTTAGTAGGCACGAGTCACATTTTCCACAGGCCTTTTCCCTTCCATTATAGCATGACCATGTTAATTTATATGGCACACCAAGTCTTCTTCCAAGTTTTATTATATCACCCTTTGAAAGATACTGCAACGGTACCATGATTTTAAAATTTTCCTTGATGCCAAATTCTGTGCCAAGATTTAATGCATCATTCATTGCATTGAAAAATTCCGGCCTGCAATCAGGGTATCCGGAATAATCTATGGCATTTGCACCTATGAATATGTATTTTGCATTAATTGTTTCAGCATATGCGGCTGCAAGGCTCAGGAATATAGTATTTCTTGCCGGAACATATGTTACTGGTATATCATCTGAAATATCGTTTAAAGATCTTTCTGGGACCTCTATATCAGATGTTAGGGCTGACCCTCCAATCTGCCTTAAATCTATATTTAATATCTTTAGATCTAAATTATAGTACCTGCAAATTTCCCTTGATGAGTTTAATTCCTTTGAATGTCTCTGTCCATAATTTATGCTTAATGGGTATACCTTATAACCCATCTTTATTGCATATGCCATGACTGTTGGCGAATCCAGGCCGCCAGAGATAAGGCAAACAGCATTCATGTTATCCATGAAGCTTAATTATTATCATGTATAATAAAAATGTTATTTTTTTATCTCATATATAAGCGGCTTACCGGACAGACCATTAATAAGATTGCTGACTGCAACTTCCGCCATCTTTTTTCTGGTATTATCAGTTGCACTGCCTATATGCGGGGTTAATACAACATTATTCATTTTCAATAATGGATTATTATTATCAATTGGCTCTGTTTCGAAAACATCGAGTGCAGCACCTGCAATTATACCGGAGTTGAGAGCTGATATTAGGTCTTTTTCATTTATAACCTTTCCCCTGGTGCCATTTATAATAAATGCTGTTTTTTTCATCTTTTTAAATTTGGGCATGTCCATAAAATGGTATGTATCCTTATTATAATCGAGGCATACAAATAAAAAATCAGAATTTCTAAGAACATCATCCAGTGGCATAAAATTCGCATCAACATCACGTTTATGCCTGCTGTAATAAATCACGTCCATGTTAAATCCCCTTGCACGCCTTAATATTGCATTTCCTATCCTGCCCATTCCAAGAATTCCTGCAGTCGCGCCATGAACCTCGGCTCCAAGCATGAATTCAGGGTTCCAGCCTGATTTCCACTTATCTTCCCTTACGATTTTATCACCCTCAACAATTCTTCTGGCCGCGGCAAGCATTATGCCAAATATAAGATCTGCTGTTGTCTCTGTAAGAACCTCCGGTGTGTATCCTATTTTAATTCCCTTTTTTAGGGCATAATCAACATCTATGTGGTCATATCCAACACTGTAGGTGCTTATAACCTTTAATTTTTTACCCAAGTCTATTAAATTTTTGTCTATTTTTTCATTTAATGTGATTAAAATTCCATCAGCATTTTCTATATTTTTAAGAAGCCATGCATTCGCATCCTCACTTTCAGGCCTTCTTATGATGTTTATTCCATTTATTGAATCAATATAATTTCCAGGTAAATCGTGTGTAACAAGGACATTGTACATGTTTATGTGTAACCAAAATTATTATTTATTATTTTTTAGTTTCTTTTAATTCATTTTTTGTTTAACAATTAACTTTTAATATACAATTATAATTGGTAATTGATTAAAATTGAGTGTAATTACAGAATTAACGGTATATATAATAAAGCTTGTTGAGAACGTGATATTAAGCCTTGGGTATTCTGGTGTTTTTATACTGATGCTCTTGGAGGGCATGCTTTTACCAATACCCTCAGAGGTTGTCATGACATTTTCAGGCTATCTGGCATATTATGGTTTAATGGGTGGTTTTAATTCAATAATCAATGTCATTTTATTATTAATAATTGGCTCCGTGGGTGACCTTGTTGGTGCATTAATAGCATATGCAATAGGTAAATATGGCGGTGACCCATTCATTCTTAAATATGGAAAATATCTGATGCTCAAGAAGGATACAGTGGACAGGACAAAGGCATGGTTTGCCGCCTATGGTGAGCTTTCTGTTTTTACCACAAGATTTTTACCTGTTTTCAGAACATTTATTTCAATACCTGCTGGCATGGCACTGATGAGCCTTAAAAAGTTCTCATTTTTTACACTCCTTGGTGACCTGATATATGATGCAATACTGATATATATTGGCATAGTCCTTGGTTCCAGGTGGGAGGTCATACTAAAATATTTTGACCAGTTTTCATATGTTGCAGTCATCATCTTTATTGCCATAGTAATTTATGTTTATCTCAAATTAAGATCAAGGAATATAAAAACTTTAAAGAATGGGAAAACAAATAAATAATATATTAGTAAACTATATAGAATATTATGTTTTCCGATTCACCTGAAATTGTTAATAAATCATTTAATTTTCTTCTTGTTTCAAGGGCAACCAGGAGTGCTGCCCTTATTTTTGTGACATTATCCCTGCCATTATATTTACATTTATTGCATTATTCCTTAATTTTTATAGGACTTTTATATGTGCCAATTACACTATTTAATATTATTTTAATATTAATACTTGGCAGGGTGGGTGATTCCATAGGATATTCAAAGGTTCTTTTATTAAGCGAGATATTTCCTGTTTTTGGCCTTTTATTAATTACCGTCTCAACAAACATTTATTTTATTGCCACCGGTGCAATCATAGCCGGGATAACAGGTAGTGCTGGCGGAATGCGCGGTGCCTTCTCACCGGGAATGACTGCATTTGTGGCAAATAACTATCCGGATGAATTGCAGAGGGTAACAAAATTATCACTGCTCACGGCCACAGCATCGTTTTTCTCAATATTTGGCGGGATATTCCTTGGCCTTTATACATTTCTTTCGAGGATTACCGGCGCGTTAATGTTCTACAGAATATTCTTTGCAATATCGCTGATTTTAATTATATCATCTGCACTTGCACTTTCAAGGTTAAGGGAATATAAAAGGCCCAGGAAGACCACAAGGGTCATGAAAAAGGAGAGCTTTTCATACATGCTTAGAATAATAATACCAAACAGCCTTAATGCAGCGGCCATAGGAATAGCCATGCCGTTGCTTCCATTATGGTTTGAGCTTAAATATCACATAGGGGCAGGATATGTTGGTGATATATACACCATATCGTATGCTGCCACTGCACTTGGGTCATTCATATCCGGCAGATATTTAAATGGTCATTTTGATGGCCTTAAAATAGCATCCCTTGCGAGAATTCTTCAGGGATTATTATTTGCAGTCATAGCCTTTGTGCCATTTTTATATATAACTGCAGGAATATATATTATTAGAATGGCTGTGGCAGGGATAGGATCACCATTGAGGGGCGCAATAAATGTTAGGGGAATAAATAAGGAGGATTATGGTACATCCACAGGCATACAGGGTGTTTCCGGAAGGGCATCGCAGCTTACAAGTGGGTCATCTGGATATTTAATGGATTTTAACCTTGCATTTCCGCTTCTAATAGGGGGATCAATACAGGCCGTTGGTGGGGCACTGTATTACATTATGGTTAAAACATGGAGGCCGGGAAATGTTGCAGGCCTTAAAAAAACAAAAGCCTGAATTTTAATAAAATAATTTTTTTATTTCCGGGTCAAGATTTATTGCACCAAGGCATAAAACCTTATTTTTATCCGAATCTATGACTGTCATTGATGCATTTTTTATATCTATGCCAAAGCTGTCATCCTCTGTCCAGCCAAGGTAATATGATGCTATTGCCCTTATTGGGTCTGAATGCGATACAAATATGTATTTTCCGTTAAAACTATCCATTGCGGATTTTACTCTTGATATCATGTCATCCCAGTCCTCCATCCCTATTAAATTCCTTATGCTGCCTGTTATATGTGAATTCGGATACAGCGGATTTGTAAACTCATTTATCTTCTTTTCCTTGGCCCTGCCAAGATTTACCTCTATAAGCCTTTCATCAGTTTTAACATCAATATTAAGAACCTCACCTATGATTTTTGCAGTTTCAAATGCCCTTTTTAATGGACTTGATATTATTCCGTCTATTTTTATCCCGCTTAACTGCTCTGCAGTTCTTCTGGCCTGTGCCATTCCCTTTTCTGTTAATCCGCTTACATCACTGTCCCCGGAAAGGACCCCGAGCACATTTATATTGCTCTCCCCGTGCCTGATAAAAATATATTTTCCCATTAATTGCATATAACATCGGTGTTAATATTTATTTATAATTATATTTAAAAACGTAAAATCTTTATATACACAAAAAATAAGCGCTAAATGAAGGGGAAACAAAAGGCCATCATTTCTGCAGTAATAGCAATAATAGTAATTTTATCAGGCATTTATTATTTAACCGTTGAAGAGTCGCATTTTGGGTTTCCGAATTCAGATGATGCAGGACATATTGTTGGTTCAAAACTTAATGAAACAAAAATAGAAACATCAGGCCCGGGAATAAATTTTATAAAATCTGAGCGTGTTGAATATTATAATACTTCAAGCAAAAATATGGTATTAAATATAACCGAATTTGAGGACAACAGCTCAGAAATAGCTCACAATTCGTATATTTATGAAATACATTTATATAATGTAACCTATGGATATAAAATTATTAAAAGCAATGCAACATTAAAGGGATTTAAATACACGGAATTTTATTCTATAGGCGATATTCTGAGCATTGGAGAAAAGGGTAATATGCAGTTTATTATAAATTTATATTTAACAAATAATACATATTATTTAAAACCTGGAATATATACAATGGAAATAAATGGTGTTTCAAATATTACAATAAATCAAATGGCAAAAAGCCCATTTTAAATAAAATTAAAAAATTATAAAAAATTATAATTCAAATTCATGCCCGTTGAATGGAAGCACAAAGTTATATTCAGGTATTGCCTCCTGAAGTTTTTCTCTCTGGTCTCCATGGCACAGCACTATTGTTTCCGGGTCAATCTCCTTAATGAATTTTACCAGATCAGAATGACCTGCATGGGCTGATAAGTCAAAGAAATCAACTTTCATTGCCGGCTTAATTGTTGCACCGGCTATTTTTATGGTACCGTTTTCCATGAGGCTTCTGCCATTTGTGCCGTCAACCTGGTATCCTGTAAGGAATATTGCGGATTTTGGATCCTGTGATAATGCATCTATATATCCTAAAACAGGCCCGCCATCAAGCATTCCTGATGTTGTTATAATTATATCTGCCTCCTCAAGGGCCTCATTTCTCATTCTGTTATTCCTTACCTGTATTACCCTGCCCATGGATTTCCTGAACATTTTTGGATCCTTGAGGAATCCTGGTGTGTCCATGTAAATCCTTGATATACTATTACCCATACCGTCAACGTAAATTGTGTAATTCATATCCCTTAAAATCATTACCATTTCCTGTGTCCTTCCAATGGCAAATGTGGGAAGAATTACCTTGCCGCCATTGTCTATTGTCTCCTTTATGCTATCCTTAAGCCTTTTTATGACCTCATCCCTGTCCTCATGATCCCTTCCTGCATATGTGCTTTCCATTATAAGTATATCTGTTTTTACAGGCTTTGCACCCTTTAAAAGGTTTGTATCCCTTGTGTATAAATCACCTGTTATCATAAATGATTTTGAATCCTCGAACCACCACATGCTTGATCCGGGTATATGGCCTGCTGAATATGCCTTGGCAGTAAGATTTCCAACCTCAAATGGCTCGCCATAGTTAGCGGTTACAAGAGAATTAAATAAATTGCTTATATCATCCTCATTGTACATCTTTGTATAATTTTCAAGGTTCATTATCTTTAATGAGTCCTTTAAAATTGGAACTATGCTGTTTGCAGTCATTGCCGTTGCATGCAGGTTGGCGCTGTAACTGTGATAGTATACGGGTAATGCGCCAGTATGATCCAGATGTGCGTGCGTTACAAATATGTCATCCACCTTTTCTGGTGGTAATGGGTACTCTGGTGGCTTTTCTGGCTCTATGCCGTAATCCACCATTATCCTGCTCTGCTTATCCTCTATTTTTATTGCCAGTCTTCCGACTTCCTCGGCACCTCCGAGAAATTTTATTTTCATTTTTTTCACCTCTATGCCTTCGCATTTTCTAATCTCAAAGAACAGTTGCAATTTCTTTGATCGTTAATTTTAGGAATAACATTATATAATATATCTGAAACCTTTTTTTCATTTTCCTTCATAATATTCATAACATCAGAGGCCTCCACTGCAGTATCAGACCATGCATCATAATCTGTAACAGTGGCTATCATGCCATAGCACATTGATAATTCCCCTGCTAGATTTATTTCTGGAACAAGCGTCATGCCTATTATATCACCAAATGTATGAAATAATTTTGATTCAGCCCTTGTTGAAAACCTTGGGCCCTCTATGCATACATACGTTCCGGAACTGTGTATATTATAATTTAATGATTTTCCGGTTTCATATATTTTTCTGCTTATCTCCGGGCAGAATGGGTCTGCCATTGATATATGATAAACATCCGGGCCATCATAAAAGGTTAAATCACGCCTTCTTGTCAGGTCAATAAACTGATCGGGCACAACGATATCGCCAGGGCTGTAGTCCTCCTTTAAAGAGCCAACTGCATTAAGCCCAATAATTCGCTCAACGCCAATATGCTTTAATGCCCATATATTTGCCCTGTAATTGACCCTATGCGGTGGAATTGTGTGCTTTTTACCATGCCTTGGAATAAATGCAACCTCAACACCATTTATTCTTCCAATCTCGATCTTATCTGATGTTTTGCCATATGGCGTATCAACATCAACAGTCTCAGTTTCCGTCATTAATGTGTAAAGGCCACTTCCTCCTATTATGCCTATATATGTCATTATGTATCCCGTTAATTTATATGCTATATTGTGAAATGCTATTTATTAATTTCTTATTTTTTATGATTATATTTTAAAATTTATTTTAATTTTTTTATTAAATACCTGTTTATGCCTGAACCATACTGTGCCGCCTTCTTATTTCTGTTATATATTGATTCAGGAACACCGATATTTTTTGCTATTTCCCTTAATATTAGCTTATTGCTTTCGCCATTTATATTAACATTCCTTGTTATTTTCGAACGTAATTTTAACATCTCCGGGCTTAAATATGGGGTTATCAATTCCTTATCGTAATACTCCGCCATCTTTTTCTCCCTTGGCAACGTCACATTAAACAGCCTGTTAATATAAGTTTCATTTGAAAGCCCTGGGTTGTCCATAAATTTATGGTAGCCATAGAATAACTCATCAGCACCCTGTCCTGTCACAACATATTTTTCAGATATAAAATCCATTAAAATGAACAGCACAAGCTCATAGCCCATTTCCATTCTGCTTATATTCTTATCTATTTTTAATAGCTCATCAATATATCCGTCAATGTTTAAATCATCAAGATAAATTTTTTTAACATTAACATTTAATAATAGTTCTGATTTCTGGGCATTTTCTATATCCCTTGATGTTCTAAACCCTAAAGTATATGGAATAAACTTATAATTTGATATTGCCAGAAGGAGCGATGAGTCAAGCCCGCCTGAAAACGCAATGGCACACGATTTATCCTTTAAAGAATCTATGTAATTTTTGAGTGCAGCATACACATCTCCAACCAGGCCTTCCATAACAATTAATTGTAAATCCGTATATAAACTTAAAGTTATTTGTATGTTCAACCGAATTATATCTAAAATATAACAAGGCTTTAAATTATAGTCTGTAACATTTTTGCCCCTTCATATCCCGATTGTGCAGGCCCTTTTCATTTTTACAGCAGATTCAATATACTATCAAAAAGGATAATACATTATTAAAATATTTAAAAAAATTATATTATGTATTATAATGCCAAACTTTATAATTATTTATGCATTTTAGTCCTAAAATGATAAGGGTAATGGCTACGGGAGTATTTGACATAGTGCATCTTGGCCATTTGCATTACCTTCAGGAATCCAAATCCTTTGGTGATTATTTAATGGTTGTTGTTGCCTCAGATTACACCGCCACAAGGCATGGAAAGAAGCTTATATTCAATGAAAATGAAAGGCTTGAATTAATAAAGGCCTTAAAACCTGTTGATTATGCTGTTGTGGGCCATAGCAGTGATAATATATTCAGAACAGTTGAGGAATTAAAGCCAGATATAATAACACTTGGCTATGACCAGAAATTTGACGAGAATTATATAGTTAATGAATGCAAAAAACTTGGGTTAAATGTAACTGTTAAAAGAACATCAAAATATGATGGAATAAATAACAGCTCATCAATTATAAGGAAAAAAATTCTGGAATCACTTTAATTTTGTTTTTTACCGCTTGCTTCCTCGTATCTCTTCTGTATTGTCTCCTCAAGTTCCTTATACTTTTCTTCAAGGTTTTTCTGCTGATTTTCAAGTGTTTTAAGCCTCATCTGGCTTAACTCCTTTTGTTCCTCTAGGTCGGATACAAGCTTGTTCTTATCATCTATTTTATATAGTACCGGCCCAACGTTTTTATAAATGGGTGTGCCGTCCTTTACGCTGGAAAGCTCCTTTAATGTTCTGTCTATTTCCTTAACCTTAATGTCCAGCTGATACCTCTGGTTTGCTATCTGCTCTATCTGGGCCTGTATATCCTGTGCCTGCTTTAACTGATTCTGCAAATACGCATTTATATTTGGTTCTACCATTTTTCTACCTCCATTACCTTTTTGGCAACATTTAAAACCCTTGAAATTGAGGAAAGGCTGGCACGCATGGAAGAAACATCAGGTGATTTTATTGTAATGTAAAAGCTGGATGCGTCCGAATTTAAATTTATTTCAGACCTTCCAAAGCTGTACTCCAGTTCTGGTTCCACAGATTTTATGTAATTCTCATATTTTGTTCTTTCAAGGGTTATTGTAACCGTGAACATCTTTATAACTTAATGATTTATTCTTATTTAATAGTTTATAATAAAATTAAAATGTAATTAGGGGCTTAATCACATTGTCTGTTTTTTTGTCCATCATTTCAAAGGCCCGATAAGCATCATCAAATTTAAATCTGTGTGTTGTTAATTTTGTTGGGTCAATCCTTTTATTTTCGAGAATTTTCATGAGCCTCTCCATTCTTAATCTCCCACCAGTGCATAATCCTGTTTTTATTGTTTTTTCAGCCATGCCATAACCCCATCCATCCCTCGGTATGGGCACGGAATCACCATGGGAATGATAACCTATGTTTGATATTGTTCCCCCGGGTTTTGTTACATTAATTGCATTTGCGAATGTAACCGGAGAACCTAAAGCCTCAATGCTGGAATCCACACCATTGTTGCCCGTAAATCCCATTATGGATCTTACAGCATCCTCCTTTTTAAAATCCACTATATTATCTGCACCATAGTATTTTCCCAGTTCTATTCTTGCCGGCACTGTTTCCACAAGTATTATACTGCCAGCACCAAGCATTCTGGAACCTGCCACGGCCATTAATCCAACCGGACCCCCTCCAAATATTGCAACATCACCCCCGAGTGGTATGTGTGCATTCTCTGCACCCATAAAACCGGTGGACATCATATCGGCAGCATATACTGCAGCCTCATCTTTTACATTATCCGGGATTTTTGCCATGTTGGCATCAGCATCATTAACATGGAAGTATTCAGCAAGGCTCCCATCCTTGGTGTTTGCGTATTTCCATCCACCAAGTGGAGAATTTGACTGTGATGGATGCCCCATCTGGGCTGCAAGGGAACCCCAGTCGGGTGTTATAGCACCAACTATAACCCTGTCACCAGGTCTAAATGATTTAACATGGTCACCTATTTTGTAAACCGTTCCAACCGCCTCATGCCCCATAGTTAGATTATGCCTCTCACCTATGGCACCATGGAGTGTATGTGTATCCGATGTGCATATTAATGCATGGGTTGTTTTTATAATGGCATCATAGGGCCCGCATTCAGGTACTGGCTTATCCATAAAGCCAGTTTCATCTATTTTTTTCATAACAAATGCTTTCATAATAATTATAAAAGGAATTGTTATAAAA
>NZ_LKBH01000311.1:0-5756 GCF_001402935.1 Acidiplasma cupricumulans
GTTAATATTAACTCTCTTGTTGAGGTGAAAAAATTTATGGAGGACGATGAAAGTGGTAGTAGGGGTGCACATAATTGCGGATTTATACGGTGTAGATGCAGGGTTAATATCTAGCGCTGACAGCATTTCTCCACTTATGGAAAATGCCATAAAAGAGGGGAATTTGACAAAAATCTCATCACAGTACTATCAGTTCAGGCCCATGGGGGCCAGTGGAATAGCGCTTCTGGCTGAATCCCATCTCTCATTTCATACATGGCCTGAATACGGGCTTGTTACCCTTGATATATACACGTGTGGTGATCGGAGTAATGCAGATAAGGCATTCAATTATCTTTTAAATGTGCTTAAACCCACCAGCATAGAATATAAGAAACTTGAGAGGGGAAATAAAGTAGATGACAATGTTACAATAACGGATCCATCACTAATGCTGTGATTAATTGAAAAAATCCATAATTATATACCTTTTTTCCCTGTTAATTTATGATATCCTTGTTTTATTTTACAGAATAGATATTAGGTTTAAATTTGTCATAATTTTTGCCATATTAATTTCCATAACCGGCATATACCTTTCAAGCGATATATTTACCGATGTTGCCGCCAAAATTGGCAAAAAATTGGAATTCTCCGGAAAAACTGTGGGAATTTTAATTCTGGGCATTGCATCCGTTTTTGATGAGATTGTCATGTCCCTCATGGCCGCCCTTGAGGGTCATGGAGAAATCAGCTTTGGGTCAATCCAGGGATCAAATACAGTTGTTATGCTTGCATTTTTCATTATTATACCATTTTATTATATGAAAACCTTGAAAACCTACCGCCTCGATGCAGTATTTATACTTGCATCATCAATAATTATCCTTGCATTCTCATTCATATATGAGGATATACCTGCATACATTGGTATTATTCCCATGATAATATTCATTATCTATTTTTATATTATAAACAGAAAAAATGTAAAAACAAATACGGCACCAGAATTTGAGGATTATCCATACATATATGGATTAATATCGTTACTTGTAATTGTTCTAGGATCCTATGCCATGATAAGCAGCGCAATTGTGATTTCAGACATTTTTAACATTACCAGCTTTTTTGCATCATTTATTCTTCTTGGCGTCTTTGGGTCAATACCTGAAATAACAATGGTTGGCATAAGCTTGCACAGGCACCGCGTGGGTGAATCAACAGGATTGATTACCGGCAGTACTGTTTATAAAAACACACTTGTTTTTGCACTTGCCGCATTTACATCTGAATTAACGCTTAAGAATAGCTATTTTTCAATAATTTTAATGCTTATAATAAGCATAATCTTCCTGATAATTACTGTATTTGCCAGATAATTTATGGATAAAATTTTTTTAAATGCCCTTTCTAAAATCCCCAGAACTGATTTTCCCTGCGCTTAATTTTTATTATCTCATCAAGTGTTTCCTTTATATCATCTGAAAGTTCCTGATTTTTTAACTCCTTTGCAACACTCTCGGGTATGTCAACGTAAATTGGCCTATCCGGAAAAATGTGCCTGTTAAGTATAACGCCGTCTATTGCGCATGAAACCTCCATGCCGGCGTCCGCAAACTGCCTGTTGACATCGCCATCCCTGAGGCTTTTTATTGTGCCTGCATACTTATTATTTTCAGTTATTAATTTATCTCCAACCTTAACACGGCCAGATAGAACCCTAATACCAACAATTACAGGCTTTGCAGCCCTAAAAATGTAATCCGGCATAATGATAAACTTCGATGGTACAGGTCTGGCATTCTTTTTCTCCTCCTCCAGCTCATGTTTTTTGTCTGAAAGCCATTTGCTGGCCTCCTCAATTAATGAGTATATGACATCTCCTGTTATTACCTTAATATCAGATGATTCCATTGCCTCCCTTCCATCCGGTGATATACCGACATTAAAGCCTATGATTATCCTTTCAAGCGGGTCATTCAACGTTGATACGTTTATAATATCCTTTTTTGTGATGTCCCCTATTGATGCCTCCCTTATCTTTATGTTGTTCTGATCAAGCTCGTATGCGACGGCCTCAAGCGATCCAAGAGCCTCGGCCTTTATTGTAACACCATTTTCTGATACATTTATATTTGGCTTTGATTCCCTGGTGAGCTCCTCAAAGGCCTGTTCCGGGTTATCCAGAATTTTTATTATTGACGTGCCCGGTGTAACATCCAGCTTATCTGTAATAAGTATCCTGATTCCTGCAGCCGCGGAAACCTTGTCCTTTTCCATAATACCCTTATTACTGGAATTTACAAGAATGGCCTTCACCTTTGTTGTCTGCGGCCCGTTTGCAGTGTTCAGTGCAATGGTATCACCACGAGCAAGTATACCCTGATATAATATTGTGTCAAGTGTTGTTCCAAGGGAACCCTCCTTTTTAACCTCTATAACAGTGCCACGCGTTGATTCATCACTAAATTTAATTTCATTTTCAAGGAATTTCTGTGCCAGACCGGTTAAAACCATTAATATATCCGCTATTCCTATATTTAATTTTGCGCTGACCGGCACAATGGCAAATGTTTTTGTAAAATCTGATATTCTATCATAGCGATCTGAGGAGATTCCATGGACATAAAGCTGGTTTATAATATTGTAAATGCGCTTATCAAGTTCTTCCCTGTATTCCGGCCTCTGTATTTTAAATACCTCATAAAATGATTTGTTTTTTGCAGAAATAAAATAGGGTATTAAATCTATTTTATTTGCTGCTATAATAAATGGTGTTTTAAATTTTTTAAGTATATCTATGGATTCTATGGTCTGGGGCATTAACCCCTCGTTTATATCTATGACAAGAATGGCTATATCCGCAAGTGCGCCTCCCCTTGCCCTCATATTTGAGAATGCGACATGCCCCGGTGTATCTATAAATAAAAGTCCGGGTATTTTTATTGAAACGTTCCTGAATGTATTCTTTACTATCTTTTCAAGAAGATTTTTATTTATATCTGTTGCACCTATCTTCTGGGTTATGCCACCGCTTTCCTTCTTTGCAACAGTTGTGCCCCTAATATCATCTAACAACGTTGTTTTGCCATGGTCAACATGACCAAGCACGCATACAATTGGCTCCCTCAAATTATTTTTTGCAGTTTCCATCTCTATTTTACCACAATTTCATTTTCATTAAAGAATATTGGGTACTCATGTTCATATGATTCCTTTGAATCTGAGGCATGCACTATATTTTCCTCTATGTTGAGTGAAAAGTCCCCGCGTATTGTGCCTGGAGCTGCCTTGGAACCATCAGTTGCACCGCATATATTCCTGCATGAAACTATTGCATTATCGCCCTCCCAAATCATTGCAACTATTGGCCCTGAGGTAAGGTATGAGACCAGGTCTGAAAAGAATGGTTTCAGGCTGTGAACACTGTAGTGCATCTCTGCCTGCTGTTTGGTAACTGTCATAAACTTCATTGCCAGCAGCCTGAGGCCTTTATCCTCAAATCTCGATATTATCCGGCCTATTATGTGGCGGGATACGCCATCTGGCTTTATAAGTATCAGTGTGCGTTCCACGCTCATGCCTTTCTCATCTCTTTAATTCTATGATACTCATTTGTCCATTTTGTGTTCCTCGCAGCCCTCTTTAAATCTATCATGTTTACCTTGCATTTCTTGGAACAAAAGTTAAGTATGGCACCATCCTTTCTCACGTATATCATGCCTGCTGCAGGTTCTATATCAGCACCGCAAAAAGTACATTTTCGATTTTCCATTAAAATCACCTAATTGATAGCCTTCTGGCCTCCCTTGCAGTTTCCCTCAGCATGAGTATATCACCAACCGCCACCGGGCCAAGCACATTTCTTGCTATGATTCTTCCCTGATCCTTGCCAGAAAGAACCCTGACCTTTACGGTTGTGGCCTCCCCGGTCATTCCGGTTCTGCCCATAATTTCAACAACCTCTGCTGGTGTAGCATCATCATCCATGCTGATCACTCTTCCTTATTTTCAGATTCTTTTGCCTCTTTGGGCTTTTTTTCTGATTTCTTTTCCTTCTTCTCTTCCTTTGCCTCGGGCTTCTCCTCTGCTTCCTTCTTATCCTCCTTCTTGCCCTCCTTGGCATTGTTTATATCGGAAATCAAGGTTTTATATGCCTCCTCGTTTTTCCCGTAATCCACAACTGCAACGGATGCGGCTGAGGCTATGCCGACCTTTACACCAAGGTCCGCCTTCTTTTTAACATATGTGTATGGCACCTTTCTTTCCTCGCATAATGTTGGAAGATAAAATACAACATCAGCAGGTGAAACGTCCTCGGCTATAACAACAAGCTTTGCCTCTCCCCTTTCTATTGCCTTTACAACCTCATTTGTGCCCTTTTTAATCTTTCCTGACCTGTATGAATTTTCAACAAAATCAAGAGACTCTTTTTCCAGCGATTCGGGAGCTTCAAATTTTACATATGTGTTTTCCATACTAATCCTCCTTCATTTTTTAGAACGTATTATAAACACCAATATAAATATTGCCCGTGCATAAACTGCACCTTTATTAAATTCGTTTCCATTAATGGCAAATAATATATTAAAAAAAAATATACATAATAATGGATGATGAAGAATTTGTTAAAAATACTGCAAGGCGTATTTTAAGCATTCCGGCAGTATCCCCGGAAAACGGTGGCAGTGGTGAGTTAAAAAAGGCCGAGGAGATTTTGAATATACTGGATGAAATGGGATACAAAAATTATGAAAAATATTATGTGGATGATAATTTTGGAGTTACAAGGCCGAATTTTGTTATTAAAACCGGCAACTTTGAAAAAACGCTGTGGATAATAGTCCATATGGATACTGTCCCTGCAGGTGATGTAAAATTATGGGCGCATGATCCATATGATGTGCATATAGAAAATGGCAATATATATGCAAGGGGCGCTGAGGACAACGGCCAGGGATTGCTTACTGCACTTTTGCTCCTTAAAAAACTCGATTTAAACAAAATGAGGCTAAATCTTGGAATAGCATTTGTAAGCGATGAGGAAACAGGAAATACATACGGAATAAAATATTTGATTTCAAAAAATATTTTTAAACCGGATGATTTAATAGTTGTTCCTGACGCCGGCACAGAGGATGGAAATATAATAGAAACTGCAGAGAAGAGTGTTTTGTGGCTGAAATTTACTGTAAGGGGCAGGCAGGGACATGCCAGCATGCCACAAGAGGCATTGAATGCATTCCGCCTTTCATCAAAATTTATTACATTTTTTGATGACGAGCTCCATAAAACATTTTCAATAGAAAATAAAATGTTTATACCCAGTGTTTCCACCTTTGAACCAACGAAGCATGAAAAAAATATAGATAATATTAACACAATACCAGGCGAGGATATTTTCTACTATGATTGCCGTATCCTTCCGGGATACAATCTTGAGGAGGCAATAGAGAACATACAAAAAATGGTAACGGATTTTACCAAAAAAAATGGTGGTGAAATAGACATGGATGTCATTGAATCAGAACCATCACCATCATTTAACATGGAAAATTCTGAGATTGTCTTAAAACTTAAGGATGCCATTGAAAAAATCAAGGGTAAAAAGGCAATGACTGTTGGCATCGGCGGATCAACATTTGCAGCATTCTTAAGGGCCAGAAATATTCCTGCCGCAGTGTGGTCAACAACGGTTATTGAAAACGCTCATATGCCCAACGAATTTTGCCGTATCGATGATATAATTGGCGATGTAAAAATTTATGAATACATTA
>NZ_LKBH01000312.1:0-5624 GCF_001402935.1 Acidiplasma cupricumulans
TATAAAAATAGACAGTGCTTATCTTTTTAATTCAAACTTCTTCTGGATAAATTTATATAAAGTTTTATTTTGTACTCACTATGAATTATGATATAATTGTAATTGGTGCCGGTATTACCGGGCTAAGCTCTGCATACCATCTTAAAAAAAGAAATCCTGATGCGAAGATTCTGGTTGTTGATAAGGCCGGAACATATTCACAGGGAAACACGGCAAAGAGTGCAGCAGCATTCAGGGATTTTTTCTCCCTCAGGGAAAACCAGATTATGGCGCAGGCCTCAATAGCATTCTATAAAAACCTTCAGGACAAGCAGGGAATAGATATTGGCATGAAATTCTGCGGATATTTATTTTTATTTGATCATGAAAAGGATGAAAAATTTGTATCAAAATACCCAAATTCCAGAATAATTACCGAGGATTTAAGCAGCATATTTAATGTTAATATAGATTCTGAAACAAGGAAAATTATGAATATAGACTCAATAAAAACGGCCATTCTTGACTCTAATGCAGGAATTATAGAGCCGGATCTGCTGTCTAAATATTTTTTTGATCAGATTACATCAATGGGCGTTGATGTGAGGTTTAACACACATGTTAAAAGGCTTGGGCTTGAGCCTGATGTAAGCCTTGATTATCCAGGGGAGCCGTTTAACTGGCAGAAATCATCCATAAAGTACATAGAAACAGACAGGGAAAAAATATACGGTGACTTCTTTATTTTATGCACGGATGTATGGACCACCGCACTTCTTGACCCTGTGGGCATTGACAGCCATTTAAGGCCAAAGAAAAGAATGATATTTCAGGTTACAAGCCCAGGAATAAGGGAAATAATAAACAAAAACATCTTTAATGATTCTGGCGTGTTTCCATTTACCATTTTCCCAACAGGGGTTTATGCCAGGCCATATCCCTCTGCAGGTGCCTTCTGGACAAGCCTCGCAGATGATATAAACCGTGATTTTTCATTTACAGAGCATCCCGAACCTGAACCAGAATTTTATTCCTATAATATTAAGCCAATTTTCGATGCATATTTCCCGGCGTTTCAAAATTCTAAAATTACATCCTCATGGGCCGGATATTATTCATACAATACAATAGACTTCATGCCGTATATATTTAATGCACTTAATATGGTTATAGTTTCCGGAACAACCGGTGGTGGAATAATGAAGGGAGATTCCATAGGCAGAATTGTTGCAGCAAGATATAAAAATGAGGCCTATACAACATTATATAATGGTGAAAAAATAGAAAACACATACGATGGATATTACAGAACAACAAAGATAGAGGACATGATACTATAAAGTATAAAACCAATATTTTAATAAAAATTTATAATTATTATTTATGTTTAATGAACTTTATAGAATTCTTTACGATCATTATGGAGATTTAAAATGGTGGCCCTCATCCTCAGACGATGAAACAGTCATAGGATGCATATTAACACAGAATACGTCATGGAAAAATGTGGAAAAATCCATTATTAATCTTAAAAATAATGGGTTATTAAATTTAAATGCTATAAAAAATATGGATGCTGAAATATTAAAAAAATACATAATGCCCTCAGGATTTTATAATCAGAAGGCGGTTTATCTAAAAAATATTGCTGATGCAGTTATTGACTCATATGGCACACTGGATAATATGAAGAATAGGGATATAAAAAATATATCAAATTTTTTAAAGAATATAAAGGGCGTTGGTCAGGAGACACTGGATTCAATAATGCTTTATGCCCTTAACTATCCGGTTTTTGTTGTTGATGCCTACACAAAAAGATTCCTGAAAAGGTACTATAATCAAAATTTTACATTTGATATGATACAAAATTATGCATTAAATGATCTTAAAAAGGATATATCAATGCTAAAAAATCTTCATGCAATGATTGTTGAACTGTCAAAAACTTACTGCAAAAGCACACCACAATGTTCAGAATGTTTTCTCAGAACAGGATGTAAATACCATAATTCAATTAAAAATTCTGATAGGTAAATAATGAGATGACAAAAATTAATAATTGATTATTAACTTTATATTTATGGAATACACAACTCTCGGGTCAACGGATTTAAAAATATCAAAATTATGCCTTGGGGGCATGTCCTTCGGAACCTCCCAATGGATGGCTGGCAGGGAAGAATCCATAAAAATAATAAAAAAGGCTATAGATTATGGAATAAATTTTATAGATACAGCAAATATATATTCATATGGCGAATCAGAAAAAATAATTGGAGAGGCCATAAGTGGATACAGGGATGATCTTGTTATATCCACAAAGGGTGCCGGAAAAATGTCAGATTTTTATTACGGTTTTAACAGGAAAAATTTATCACGAGCCATTAGGGAAAGCCTGAAAAGGCTCAATACCGATTATGTGGATATATACTTTCTTCATGCATACTTTGATACAATGGACGTTAATGATACTGTTGAAACAATATCGCAGTTCATACATAATGGCCTGGCCCATTATTGCGGCCTTAGCAATGCCCTTGGGTACCAGCTCGCAGAATTCAATACCGTTGCAGGCCTAAAAGAGAATTTTGGTGTTCAGATAGTGCAGAACCATTACAATGCTGTTTACAGGGAGGATGAGCGTGATGTAATACCATTCTGCAGGAAGAAAAATATTACATACTCTCCATTTAGCCCAATTGCAGCCGGATTTTTATCAGGAAAATACCAAAAAAACAAAAACATTGAGACAGTTAGAACAAAAACATATCCGGTAATGAAGCAGAGATATTTCAGGGAATGCGATTATAATGTTCTTGATAGCGTTATGGAAATAGCATCTGAAAGGGGGGCAACACCAGCACAAATAGCCCTGGCATATACAGTAAAAAAGGGATTTATACCTGTTATAGGTGCAAATAAAATAGAATACCTCGAATCAGATATAAATGCACTGGATATAAAATTAACAGATGATGATGTAAAAATAATAGAAAGCAAATACAGGCCCCATGAAATTATACAGGGGAATGCCGGATATTAATCTATTTTATTATATTTAATGCTATAAGGGCATCAAGGAAATACTGTATTGCAAAGCCTGATAAAAGCAGACCAAAAATCCTTGTGATTGCCGTCATAACCTTATCTCCAAGTATGCTTAAAATTTTGGATGAATAAACAAAAAAGACATATACAAGCGCAAGAACCAGAAATACAGATATAATTGTTAATACTTTTGTGATAAAAGGGCCTTTCATAAGTATAATTACCAGTGAAATGGTTCCAGGCCCTGCAAGTAATGGTGTTGCCAGGGGGACAATGCCCATATTCTTTTCATCGCCTGTTGATGATTCCGGTTTTGCACCCTCACGCACCATTTCAATTCCCATCAAAAGAAGGATTAATCCGCCGGCTATTTCAAGGGCCTCAATGGAGATGCCAAAGAATTCTATTATAAGATCACCAAATATGGCAAATATTAATATTATCAGCCCACCATAAACAATTGCATCCTTTGATATTGATTTTCTTGTCTCACGGTTAAATGATGACGTTAATGAAACAAAAATTACAAGATTTCCAAAGGGGTCAATGACAACAAGCAATGGCATGAAGACTTTAAGAAAATCTATGGCGATGGACATATACCGTTATTTCATACCAAATATTAAATATATCTTATTTAAAAAATATTATAAGGATATGAAACATAATCAACAATGAAGGTTTTAATACTGGGCATAGATGGCTACATTGGTTTCCCGCTTGCATTAAGGCTCATTGATCAGGGGCATGAGGTTTATGGTGCTGATAATTTCTATACCCGGAAAAGGTCAAGAAAGGTTAATGCCGATTCTGCCATAAAAATCGATTCAATGAATGAAAGAATAAAAAAAACAGGGAATAAAATAAAATTTTATTATGGTGATGTGAGCAATCCAAAATTTATTTATGATCTTATTAAAAATACCATGCCCGATGCCATTGTCCATCTTGGAGAGCAGAGATCCGCACCGTATTCAATGATTTCCCTGGATACAGCAAATGAGACATTGATAAAAAATATAAAGAGTACAATGAATATAATATATGCTGTTAAGGATATAAAAAAGGATATACACATAGTTAAGCTTGGTTCCATGGGTGAGTATGGAACGCCAAATATAGATATACCGGAGGGGTTTTTTAATATTGAATACCATGGCAGGTCTGATTATTTACCATTCCCAAGGATGGGGCAGTCGTGGTATCACATGTCAAAGGTGCACGATTCATACAATCTAATGCTTGCTAACAAAATCTGGGGATTAAATATAAGCGATGTTATGCAGGGAGTTGTTTATGGTACCAGAACCGGTGAAATTAATAAGTATAATCTAAATACAAGGTTCGATATAGACGAAATTTATGGCACTGTATTGAACAGATTTGCATCCCAGGCAATTCTTGGGATTCCATTAACAGTTTATGGTCAGGGAAATCAGAAAAGGGCGTTTTTATCCCTGGAGGATAGTATCACATGCCTTAACCTAATATTGAATAACCCACCTCATAATGAGTACCGCGTTTATAACCAGTTTGATGAGTATTATTCCCTTAATTACATCGCCGGCGCAGTTGCCAAAAATTATAAATCATTAACAGGTACCGATATAGAAGTATCACACATTGATGACCCGCGGATTGAGAGTCAGGACCATTATTACAATCCAGCTAATGAAAATCTTAAGAAGATCGGCTATAGAAGGCAGAGGTCACTGGATGATGAAATTCCTGTAATACTTTCTGATCTCGAAAATAATAAAAAAAGGCTTATCAAATTAAAGGATTCAATAATGCCAAAAACAAAATGGAATAAATAAAAATTATTTTTTTAAATTCCTTTCAGAGTAATTATATGTTTTTCTTAGTATTTTATAATAATTCTCACTTCTACCGATGCTCACCCAGTCAGAATTTCTTATCAAATAATAGTAAACATCGTTGCCGGCCATTATAAAATCATTAATTGCTGGTGTTAACTCATCGTATTTCATGTAATTAAAAATACCCCTTTCAAAAATGTAAAAAGCCGGAAGTGCATAATTTGTTTCAGGTTTTTCGGGCTTTTCCACAACGCTCAATACCTTTTTTCCGGCAATACTTGCTATGCCATACCTTGACGGATCCTTTACCCTCATTAATGAGATTACACTTTTTTTTCTTATTTTAAAATAATTAATCATTTTAATAATATAATCATCCTTTAGTATGAAGCCATCCCCTGCATTAAGAATAAAATTTGAATTAACATAATCTGATGCAAGTGATACAGCGTATCCGTACCCTTTTGGTTTGTCCTGATAAATTAACTCTATTTTATAATCCAGTGATAATAAATAATCCCTTGTCCCGTTATCATTTTTGTCTATTATAACAAAAAATTTATCAATGCCTGCATTTGAGAGTTTATTTATTATTACATCTATAACAGGCCTTAAAACTATTTTATTATCCCTTACAGAATAAACAGGAAGCATTTCCTTCCTCATATTCCTGGGCAGGTTAGCCCTTGTGCCCTTTCCTGCGGCTGTAATAACTGATTCCATGAAAAGATATAAAAAAAGGATATAAATATATAACATTAATTTTTAATAAAA